>SLDN01000193.1 GCA_007125275.1 Bacteroidales bacterium
AACTTTGAACCAATTTTCTTGATCCATGGTAAATTTTGAGAAACACATATTATCAAATGGCCTGAAGGTGCTGGTGCACCGTGACGATGCCACCCCGATGGCTGCCGTAAACGTTTTGTATGATGTGGGGGCGCGTGATGAGCATCCTGACCGGACGGGCTTTGCCCATCTTTTTGAGCACTTTATGTTTGAAGGCTCTGTCAACATCCCTTCTTATGATCGTCCGCTACAGTTTGCAGGCGGCGAAAACAATGCTTTCACAACCAACGACATCACAAACTATTACTTAAGCATTCCGGCACAGAACCTGGAGGTTGCCTTTTGGCTGGAGTCTGACAGAATGCTTGGTCTGGCTTTTTCAGAAGATAAGCTTGCGACACAAAAAAATGTGGTGACCGAGGAATATCGCCAATCTTACCTGAACCAACCTTATGGCGATGCATGGCTGTTGTTGCAACCCCTTGCCTATAAGGTGCATCCATATCGTTGGTCTACTATTGGTGCAAGCATTGAACATATTCAACATGCAAATCTCAAAGATGTGAGGGGCTTTTTTGACAGGTTTTATCATCCGGGCAACGCGATACTCACTGTGACAGGCCATGTGGAGCCGGATCATGTGTTCAAGCTTGCTGAGAAGTGGTTTGGAAGTATTCCCCGGGGGAATGGCTGCATGCGTGAGTTGCCGCAGGAACCCTTACAGCGTGAAGAGAGGCGGCTGACTGTTTACCGGGATGTTCCGCAAAGCCAGGTTTACATGGCTTTTCACATGTGTGGCCGTGCACATGCTGATTTTCACACTGCTGACCTGATCAGCGATCTGCTGGCCGGTGGTGAATCGGCCAGGCTGAACAGCAAGCTGGTGCTCGACCATAAGATTTTCAGTGAGGTAAATGCTTATGTTACCGGCCACCTTGATCCCGGCTTACTCATCGTAACGGGCAAACCACACCCTGAAATTGACATTCACAAAGCGGAAGATGCTTTATGGACCGAAGTATCCTTGCTGGTTAACGAAGCGGTCGGGGAGAGGGAGCTTCAAAAAGTAAAAAACAAGGTGGAGGCAAGCCATGTTTTTTCTGAAAGCAACATGCTGGCCAAAGCGATGAATCTGGCTTATTACGAGTTAATGGGCGACGCCGGCTTGCTGAATCGGCAGGTGGAGGCCTGGTTCAATGTGAGTGCTGAAGACATTCAACGCGTTGCCGGTGAGGTTTTTTCGCGGCGGAATGCATCTGTGCTCCATTATCTGGTGAAAACATAACAAAAACAGCAATTTAGCCATTTGAAGGTCAGATACCATTGATCTGGTTCACTTCTTTATTGGTTAAATCCGGGCATAAATACCTTAAATAAAAAATGTTGCTTATTTTTGTGAAGACAATACCATCAAAGCATAATCAGATATGATGAACCGTAAAAATATGCCGCCAGCGATGCTGGCCACTGAACTGCCGCTGATAAAACCACTGGCTTCCCGCCTGGACAATGGCCTGCCCGTATATTATCTGGAGGGAGGAACCGAGGACATCCTCAAAGCAGAGATGGTGTTTTTCGCAGGCAGTTACTACCAGTTAAAGCCGCTGACAGCTTTTGCTACGGGCAATTTATTGCGTTCAGGCACGGAGAGCAAAACGCGACGGGAGATAAACGAATTGTTCGACTATTACAGCGCACACATACATATTGAAGCTCAGAAAGACATCGTGTCGGTGAGTATGTTTGTTTTGAACAAGCACTTTGATGCAGCCTTCAGGCTTTTTTGTGAGATGATCAGACAGCCTGTTTTCCCTGAAGAAGAGATGCAGGTCTACCTCAACAATCAGCGGCAGATTCATCTGATCAATCAAAAAAAAGTGCAACATCTTGCCCGGACATATTTCAATGAGCTTGTTTATGGTGAGTCGCATCCTTATGGTTACCGCACCCGTGCTGATGACTTTGAAAAGGTTGAACAGCAAGACTTGCGGGCTTTTTACGAAAACTGGTTTCATCCCGGCAATGCATTTTGTGTGGTATCTGGCAGGTTGCCGTCAGACATTGCCGCCAGGGTTAGCGCCGGACTGGGAAGTGTTGCATGGCAGCATCCCAAAGATTCCAGGCCGCCGGTTTACCGGATGCTTTCTTCGGGCAGCCGCAAGATGCACCTTGATATGCCCGTTGCTTTGCAATCAGCGATCCGCATTGGCAAACAGCTCATCAATCGCACCCATCCTGCCTGGCACCGCCTGAAAATCACCAATGCCCTGCTGGGTGGGTTTTACGGCTCCAGGCTCATGCAAAACATTCGTCAGGACAAGGGCTTTACCTATGGAATCAATTCAGCGCTGGTGTCGCTGGTGCGCAGCGGTTACTTCTTTATTGGCACACAGGTTGGTGCCGATGTATGCAAGCCTGCTTTGGAGGAGATCTACAAAGAGCTGCAATCTTTGCGTACTGTTCCGGCTGATAAGGATGAGTTGCAAACGCTGAAAAACTATCTTTCCGGCAATTTTCTTCGCTCTTTCGACGGCCCTTTTGCTCAGTCAGCCCGCTTTAAGGAAATGCTGGTTTTTGGGCTCGACATGTCGCACCACGAAGAATTCCTAAAAGAGCTGAAATCAATAACGGCCGAAGACATCATGGAAACTGCCGGGCTTTACCTCCGGGAGGAAGAGATGATGGAAGTGGTGGTGGGGTGATTTGTAAATGTGCAAATGTGCAAATGTGCAAATGTAGATTAGCTGCCGATGCTTTGAATGAATTCATCCAGCAGGCTTCCAGCCTCGAGCCCCAGCTTTTTGCGCAGGCGGTAACGATGCGTATTTACCGAGTCATGCGTGATGTTCATAAGTCTTGATATTTCCTTGTTCGACAGGTTCAGCCTGATGTA
>SLDN01000058.1 GCA_007125275.1 Bacteroidales bacterium
AACGTTTGATCGACCTGCAAGCCTGCGATATGTTCAACCTGAAGATGGGCAAGTCAAGCGGGCTGTTCAAAGCAATGAAGATCATCAGGCTGGCAGAGGAGCATGACATACCCATGCAAATCGGAGGCTTCCTGGAGTCCAGGGTGGCATTTACAGCCTGCGCCCACCTGGCATTTGCCAGCAGCCTTATCAGGTATTTTGACTTTGACACCCCGCTAATGGCGGCATTTGATCCGGTTGAAGGCGGCTTAACCTATCATGAGAACGGGTTGGTAAAGGTTCCGGAAAGCCCGGGCTTGGGCCTTAGCATCCCGGAAAGCTACCTGGCGGGACTTAAGAGCTTTAAAGTATCATGATGACCTTTGGAATATGATTATTTAAGGCATTTACAGAAGCGATTGTTTTGCTGATAACGGCAAACTGATTGTCTTTGATTTACAAATGTTATTAATATCCAGAATAATAGAACATCTCAACATCTCAAATTTACCGGCAGCGAGACGGAGGCGGCAAAAAACCTGACAGGCGCTCGGTGTCCTGCCAGGTTTGACATGTTTGGAAGAAATCAATCTAATTACGGCCCTGCCGTGTTGATCTCTAATTTAAACATGCGGCGCACATTGGTGAGTACTAATTCTGCGCTATTGTTGCCGTTGTAGTCAATCACAAAAGTTTTGTCGGTGGCGGATACAAAATTCTTATTCAAAAATTCGCCAATCAGGCTGCCATAGTCAATGATCTGGAAGGTGGCGCCGGGAGTTGGCTCATAACTTCCTGGAATGCTCAGTTTAAGCAAAGCATCGCCGAGGCTCACGGCTCCCTGAACAATAAATTTATCAAAATCACCGGCATCAAAAATCTCTATATCCAGCACATCGCCGCTGCCTAAGGTAAGCGAGCCGGTAATGGTAATGGTGCCGGCACTGTTGCCGGGTACCAGGGTCAGCGCCTTGCCATCTGTATCCACACTTTCGTCATAAGTACCTTCTGAGATAAGCAGCTCGTCGCCACTTGCAGCGGCAGTTACAGCTTCGCTGATCAGATCAAATCCGGTCTGCTGAGTTTGGTTGATTACCCTTGCCTGGGTGAATACCAAAGTGGCTGTGGCCGGGCAGGCACCGGGGCACAAAGCTGTAACTGTTACCGGTCCGGGAACCAGGCCCGATTGCAGGCTAAGCTGAACCTGACCGTTGGCATCTGTAGTTGCTGTAACGGTAGCCGGTAAGGATGGATCAACTGTGAAGCCTCCCAGGGTTGTGGAAACAGTGATCAGGGTGTTGCTTACAGGCGCCGGTGGATTTTCAGCGTTTGTGAGCGTAACAGTGATGCTTGATGTGCTGATGTTATCAGCCAAAATCTCTGTCGGATCGGCAACTACCGTGAAAACAATGCCGCGCACAAAGAAAGGATCACTGACGCCTGAGATGCTGGATGAGCAAACATCCGAACTAGCGCTGATGGTAACCGGAAGGTCGATATTCTCGTCAAAACTTAGTCCTGTGTAGAACACATCTTCCACCAAAACACTTGACTCGCCCGTGCTAAGTGTAGCTTTTACAGGATCATCAAGGGAACCTACGCTTCGTAAATCTCCGGAAATCTTGCTGCCCGCTGCACTCAGGTCTATGGGAGCAGGCGACCAACTTCCCGGCAGGGCAATCGGATCGTCATTTACATCAACCAAAGTTACCCGAATATCAAAAGGAATATTTTGAAGCTTCGGGCTTGAAATGGGATTACCGGCAGGATCGGATATCAGGAATTTGGCGGGTACATACACGGTTACAGTGTTCGATTCTATCCAATTCGTCTCACAGGTAGCCTTTGCCAGTCTGCGGAACCAGGTGGTCTGGGTTACTGTGCCGGTGTGGGTGTAGGTTTCAGAAACTGCTCCCGTAATATCCACAAAGGTTGGGCTTGCAGTGCTGATCTGCCACTGGTATTCCAGATCGCCGACAAACCCTGTTGGTTCTGAATCACTGCTGAATGCTGCGGGTAGTGTGCCGGAACAGATGGTTTGGTTAGCGGCTATTGTGCCGCCGTCGGAGGGGTTGATACACATGGAGATCACTACATCATTGCCGTCACCACCTGTGTAGCTTATAAGAAAATCTTTACCTGAACCAAGGAAGTCGGGCAAAACTGCTCCCTGGGGGAGACCGTCGAAAGTACCGTTAACAGCATCCGTGCCGTCATTGTCCACAATGATAAACCGATCAGAGTCCTGGGGGGTGAAGACTCCTGATAGCAGCATTTTAGCGTTGTTCAGGTTCACCGGACCTTCAACCACGATTCGCGTATAACTGTATGTGCCATCCCCGGGAAAGGCACCATTGACGACGATGTCGAGTGTGCTGCCCGGCATAAAAGTCAGTCCGCCCTCTGAGGCAATGATTGCGGGGAGACCGGGTACGGTTCCGTTGGGGGTATCCAGGTGCACCTCTCCATTCAAAGAGTTGATTTGTCCGGAAAGCAAAAGTCTGTTCGCTGAGATTGAGATATTGCTGTTGGCTTTGATTTGTCCGCCATTGAAAAGCGATGCTTCACCAGTATGGTCAAGTGTAATCGTGGAATTACCCGCTGCGACTGAAGCATCAAGGCCACCTTCACTGATGGCGATATCTGCTCCGGTTGATGAGAAATGACCGCCACCTGTTCGGACTCCACCATTCGTAATGACGGTATTGCCCGTATGCGAGATCGTGATATTGCCACCGGTGCCACCTGCCAGAGATGTGTTTAGGCCGCTATCTAAAAATGAGATGTCCACACCACCGGCGGAGGAGAAATTACCGCCACCGGTTTGCACTCCGCCGTTCGTAACAAAGACATTCCCGGAATGGCTGAGTGTGACATTGCC
>SLDN01000106.1 GCA_007125275.1 Bacteroidales bacterium
AAACAAAAGCTTCACCCATCGTGGTGTGTGCGCATGGCATGCTTGGCAGGCATGCCCTGGATGTAAAAAACAACAAAAAGCAGTTGTTTTTGAAGCTGGCCACGCTGTCTGGGCTATATCGCAACATTATTTTTCATGCAGCCAATGAGGAGGAGGCGATGGATGTAAGAATGGTCATCGGATCCAAGGCCAAAGTTATTGTTGCTGAGGAGCTTCCGATGAAAGCAGACCTGTCGCAGCGGGATGGCATCAAAAAGGAAGCCGGCAAACTGCGGATTTGCAGCTTTGCACGCATCTCACCCGAGAAAAACACCAAATATGCAATCGAAGTGCTGATGAATTGTCAGGATGCCGATATTTGTTATGATATCTATGGTCCTGTTTACAATGAGGCTTATTGGCAGGAATGTCAGCAACTCATCAGCCGCTTGCCCGCAAACATCAAGGTGGAATACCGCGGGAGTTTGCCCGGCGACCAGGTTTTTGAGCGACTCAAGGAGTACCACCTGATGTTCATGCCCACAACAGGTGAAAACTTTGGACACATCATCCTGGAAAGCCTGATGGCTGCCCGGCCGGTAATCATCAGCAATAATACGCCATGGCGGAGTCTGCAGAAGAAAATGGCCGGCGTTGACCTGCCGCTTGACAAAGTACAAGCTTTTGCTGATACCCTTGGCACATTTGCAAAGATGACACAGCAGGAATATGATGCTTTTTCGTTGGGAGCATTGGAACATGCCCGGGCGTTTATTGCCAACAATGATATACTCGAACAGAACATAAAGCTATTTAGTGATGAAAGCTAAAACTGACTTATCAAAGTACACGACAGCTGATTATAAAACGGGCGGTGGTCCGCTGAAACGTCTTTTGTGGTATGTGGTGAACGTGCTTTTTTTTATCAATCCCCTGTGTCCGGTAAGTCGGATCAAGGTTTTTCTGCTGCGGCTCTTTGGCGCCAAAGTAGGGGTAGGGGTAAATATCAAGCCGGCTGTAAATATCAAATATCCGTGGAAACTCAGCATTGGCGATCATTGCTGGATTGGTGAGCGTGCCTGGATCGACAACCTGGCAGATGTGAAGATAGGCAGCAACTGTTGCATATCGCAGGGAGCCATGCTGTTGTGTGGCAATCATAACTTCAAGTCAGAAACCTTTGACCTGATCACGCTGCCCATTGTGCTGGAAGACGGCGCATGGATTGGCGCTCACAGCATCGTATGCCCGGGAGTAACCTGTCACTCACACAGTGTACTGGCAGTAAACTCAGTAGCCACCAGAGACATGGAAGCCTATCACATCTACCAGGGCAACCCCGCACAAAAAGTCAAAGAACGAATCATAACCCGTAACCCGTACCCGTAACCATGAACCCTGAACCCGTAACTCCAAACTCCAAACTGTAAACTGTGAACCCCTAACCCATTTATAATGAAGGTATCCATCATCACCATCGCCTACAACAGCGAAAGCTCCATCGCTGATACCATCAACTCTGTTTTGTCGCAGACATATCCTGACATTGAGTACATTGTCGTGGATGGTAAATCGAAGGACAAGACCGTTGAGATCGTCAAGTCTTTTGGCGGCAAGGTGCACAAGTTCATCAGCGAGCCTGACAAGGGCATTTATGATGCTTTGAACAAGGGTGTTGCACTGGCCACGGGGGATGTGGTTGGTTTTCTGCACTCTGATGACATTTATGGAGGAGTGAACATTGTCGAAAAGGTTGTAGAACTGTTTAAGGAAGGACAGACCGACTCGGTTTATGGTGACTTGCAGTATGTGTATAAAAATGACACATCGCGGGTTTTTCGTCACTGGAAGGCGGGTGATTTCAGTCTGCAGAAGCTAAAAATGGGCTGGATGCCTCCGCATCCCACATTCTATGTGAAAAAGGCTGTGTATGAAGCCCATGGCACTTTCAATACAAGTTTTAAGATTGCCGCTGATTATGACAATATGTTGCGGTTTCTGGGAAAATACAAGATATCAACGGCTTATCTTCCGGTTGTGATGGTTAAGATGCGCGTTGGTGGAGCAAGCAACCGGAGTCTGAAAAACATCATCCGCAAATCGAGTGAAGACATGCGTGCGATCAGGGTAAACCGCTTTGGGAATGTTTTTACGCTGGTTTTCAAGAATCTGCGTAAGCTTGGTCAGTTTTTTTGATATCTTCAGGAGGTCGCACCAGTCAGTGCAAGATGACAGAACACCGGAGTTTACCCGGATCAGGAATCACCTCAACCTTTCAATCCTGTGCTGTTCAATAAGGTAAAAATTAGCCAGCTTTAGATACTCAAAAATTACCATGGTAGCGCTTGAGCGGTCTTTCCACCAATTTTCTCCACTAAACTCAGTGTAGGGATTTTTGCTGATGTATAAATTGGTATCCAGCCCTGCCCTGTTAATTGCTTTGTTGAAGATTTTGAAAGTGCGTCTGCTATGATAGGAGGATGTTACCAGGATAACCGATTTGATGTCAGGGTTTTCCAGCAAGTACTCTCTCAATCTGAGTGCTTCATCCTGCGTGCTGGAAGTATAGTGATCCAGGATCAGGATGTGTTCAGCTTGTACGCCCAACTTTACAAGTGTGTTTTTTGCAATGTCGGCGATGTTGTCCAGCTCAATTTGGTATTCACGCAGCTGACGCGCTCCCGGCTGGTAGTCGTTGCAAAAAACGATCTTTGAAGATACCCCCTGATGATAAAGATCGGCAGCCTGCAAAGTCCTGTCGGGGATAGGCCCCAAAAGAATCATGATGAGATCAGCCGATTCAACCTCATCAGCCACCACGAGCCTTGAGCCGGCATGTGTTGCAAACCATAGCATCCATAAAAGAAAAACAGCAAATAA
>SLDN01000163.1 GCA_007125275.1 Bacteroidales bacterium
CCGCCGAAACTCATCGTGTACATTTCAATAACACGCTCAAAAATATGCCAGATGGGCAGAACGGACAATACCCTGTCGGTGCAATCGTGATGCCCGGGAAGGTTTTTGATCTGGGAAATGATGTTCGAATGGGTCAGCATCACACCTTTGGGCTGCCCTGTGGTGACGGAAGTATATATGAGTGTGAATAAATCATCGGCTTTGATCTGGTCTATCCGTTCCTCCACCCTTTTGTCGCCCCGGTGTCTTAATTTCGACCCCAGTGCATAAACATCGAGCAGCGACCTCACCCCCTCAGCAGTGCGACCTTCGGGATCCATAAGAATAATCTCACGCAATAAAGGCAATTTATCTTTTAAGTTCAGCAACCTTTTCTGCAACAGCTCCGTTTCAACAAGTGTCACTTTTATACCGGCGTGATTGATGATGTAAACCAACTCATCATCAGTAACATCCCGCCCACGCGGAACATCCGCAGCACCGCAAAACTGAATACTGCAGTCTGACAGTATCCACTCAAAACGATTGTCGCTGAATAGTCCTACATGGTCGCGAGCCTCTACACCTAGCTCTATCAAACCCGTTGCAAAATTTAAGCCCTGTTCATAAAGCTCACGATAAGAAACAGGTGTCCAGCTTTGACCTGACTGCCTTGAGGCAAATGCAGGCATTGTTTCAAAGCTGTTGGCCGCTTCACGATAAAACAAAGCCAGATTTTCAGTTAGGATACGATTTCTCATATTCGGGAAGTTGGTTAATACACTTATTATATTGAAAGTCATATACTTTTGTTCAGCATTCAGGCAAAAGCGCTGCAAATATACATACAAAATTATTATTTATACAATTGTTTTATATAAATTTTTAATTTTTGCCGAATCAATATTATTTTAGAGAACCACCATCGGCAAATATCTTTTTCTCTGTGTGATTACCGTGTGATTTTATGTGATTTTTTTGACACGTTTTGGGCTTACACAGCCTTACCCGGGGAAGTCACAAAGGGTTTGCACTGAGTTTGGCTGTCGACAGAGAAGTTAACATAAAAAAGCACCGGGAATCAAAGTTTTTTGGACCTCGATTCCCGGTGTTGGGGTTATTTTGCGGCAATAATGTTTACAGGATAGAATAGCTCACAGCAAGACCTACAGTTACGACAGACGCCATCACCATCAATTTGATGAGGATGTTCAGGCTTGGGCCGGAGGTATCCTTGAACGGATCACCGACAGTATCACCGATGACGGAGGCTTTATGCGCTTCGGAGCCTTTGCCGCCGAAGTGGCCTTCTTCGATGTACTTCTTGGCATTGTCCCAGGCGCCGCCGGAGTTGGCCATAAATATGGCCAGGGCAAAGCCGCTGGAGATGGTTCCGAGCAGCAGTCCGGAAACACCTGCCACACCGAAAATGAGCCCTACGATAACCGGGATGAGCAGTGCGATCAAAGAAGGCAGCATCATTTCCTTTTGTGCTCCTTTGGTAGAAATGGAAACGCATCGGGCGTAATCGGGTTCGGTTGTTCCTTCCATGATACCGGGCATGGTCTTAAACTGGCGACGTACTTCGTCAACCATTTGTTGGGCGGCACGACCAACGGCATTCATTGTAAGTCCGCTGAACAGGAAAACGGCCATTACGCCGAGGAAGATTCCCACAATTACTTTTGGGTTCATCAGGTGAACCTCATAATGGTCTACGAAGTCCATGAATGAAGCATCGATGGCAGGTATGCCATTGATCAGTTCATAGGGTTTGTCAAGGAATTTCACGAACATCATTCTCACTTCTTCAAAATAAGAAGCCAGAAGTGCAAGGGCAGTAAGTGCGGCAGAGCCGATTGCGAATCCTTTGCCAGTGGCTGCAGTGGTGTTGCCGAGTGCGTCGAGGGCATCGGTGCGCTTGCGCACTTCAGGTTCAAGGCCACACATCTCGGCGTTGCCTCCGGCATTGTCGGCAATGGGGCCGTAGGCATCCGTTGCCAGGGTGATCCCAAGGGTTGCAAGCAGACCAACGGCAGCAATGCCGATGCCGTACAAACCATAGTTCAGGTTGGCCACGTCATAACTGAAACCGGTTGCAAAAGAGAAAGCCAGCGTGATGGCCACTACGATGATAAACAATGGTACAGCGGCCGATATTAAACCGGTGCCAACCCCATTGATAATAAGGGTAGCAGTACCTGTCTGGCTGGATTCGGCAATTTTTCGTGTGGGACGGTAAGCTGAGGCAGTAAAGTATTCGGTTGACTGTCCGATGGCAATGCCTGAGAGCAATCCGGTCACGATAGAACCCCACAATCCGAGATAATTGGGCAGTTTCAGAAAATAAAGTACGAGAAAAGAGGCAATAACTGCGGAGAAGATTGCATCCACGCGCACAACATGTCTGTTCGAGGCGAACACGCAGACGATCTCTCACAGATCGGGACTGAAATGTTGTTGGATATGCAGCATATAATTATGCTGGAACAAGAATTTGTAGCGTCGTTGGAAATGCAGCGTATCGTTTTGCTGGAAGAACAGGAGTTTAATCTATATGAATTTCAGAAGCTTCGTGAGCGGATCAATCATTAATTGCAGGAATTTAACGGTCGTTTCGCCCTGGTGGCCGGGTTGTTCATGGACGGTGAAGTACGTGACCTGATCGAGCAAATCAGGATGGAAACCGAGACCCATATGGTTATCTTTGACCTTTTGGCAGATCCGTGACGATAAGTTAGCCCTCTTGATTTTTTGGATTTACTATTCAGCGCGAATTGATGATCCTGATAGATCTAATATCTAAACCGGACAACACCGTTTGATCTAACTTCATTCAGTCCACAAAAGCCACCGCCCGTACAGGAGATCCGTC
>SLDN01000061.1 GCA_007125275.1 Bacteroidales bacterium
TGGCAGCAAAATCGACATAGAAAACATTCCTCTCGATGATCAGGCCACCTATGAATTGTACCAGCGTGGCGATACCATCGGAACATTCCAGTTTGAATCGCAAGGGATGCGTGAATATCTAAAAGAGCTAAAACCTTCAAATATTGAAGACCTCATCGCTATGAATGCGCTTTACAGACCGGGGCCGATGGGTTATATACCAATGTATATCAAACGCAAGCACGGACAACAAAAGGTTGAATATGCGCACCCATGGCTCGAAGATATTCTGAAACCCACATTCGGCATCATGGTTTACCAGGAACAAATTATGGAAGCTGCCCGCATTATGGCCGGCTTCACCCTGGCCAATGCAGATATCCTCAGGCGTGCGATGGGAAAAAAGAAAAAGATAGAAATGGACCTGCAGAAAGTTGTTTTTCTGGATGGAGCCGCTGAAAAAGGTGTTCCCAAAGCGAAGGCCGAAGAAATTTTCAATGTGATGGCACGTTTTGCCGAATATGGCTTCAACAGGTCCCATTCCGCAGCATACTCAGTAGTTGCTTACCGCACAGCATACCTGAAAGCCAATTATACCCCGGAGTATATGGCCGCTGTGCTGACGAATAACTTCAGCGACATCAAAAAGATCACTTTTATGATGGAAGAAAAAAAAAAAAAAAAAATCCCCGTGCTTGGTCCCGATGTCAATGAAAGTACCTTTAATTTCGTTGTCAATAACAAAGGAGAGATCCGGTTTGGCTTGGGTGCAGTAAAAGGTGTCGGCGAAGGGGCAGTGGAAAACATTGTAGAGGAGCGTGGACTGAATGGTCCTTACAAAAGCATCTTTGAATTTGCCAAGCGGGTTAACTTGCGCAGCGTGAATAAAAAAGTGTTTGAATCACTGGCAAAGGCAGGGGCTTTTGACTGCTTCGAGGGGACACACCGCGCCCAGTTCTTCTATTCGGAAGACAATGGTGCCAGT
Source organism: Bacteroidales bacterium (assembly GCA_007125275.1). The sequence continues at coordinate 965 of SLDN01000061.1, forward strand.
ATCTTTCTGGATAAGATAATACGACACACCCACAACGTGCTGGCTCGTGAAAACACTTCGCAAATGAACCTTTTCGAAGAAACATCTGAAATAGATCTGCCCGACCCGGAAATGCCAAAATGCGAAGCCTGGAGCAGCATGGAGGTAATGAACAATGAAAAGGATGTAACCGGAATGTATATCTCAGGTCACCCGCTCGACAATTACAAAATACACATCAAAAGCTTTTGCAATGTGAGCATCAAAGACCTGAATAACCCACACGCCCTGAAAGGAAAAGAGCTGTCATTCGCCGGCATCATCAGCAATGCGGCACATAAGTACACGAAAACAGGCAATCCATACGGCACATTTCAAATCGAGGATTATACTGAATCCTACCAGCTATTTCTTTTTGCCGAAGATTACCTTAAATGGAAACACTTTCTGGATTCTCCGAACCCCGTCCTCGTCAAGGCATTTATACAAATCAACAGGAGAAATCCAGCGCAACTCGATATAAGGGTAAAAAGCATGAGCCTGTTAAGCGAGGCAACAGAAGAAAGCAAGGCCGATCTCTTCCTTGACATTCCTATATCCCAAATCAATGACCCATTGATCCACATGATGCAAAAGCTTGCCAAACAACACAAAGGCAGATCACGCCTCAAAATATCACTGCACGATGCCCTGGAGAAGAATACCGTCCACATGTTATCACGCAACACCCGTGTTGACCCGGTTAGTTTTTTATCAGAGCTGTTAAAACATTTTGATATCAATTATCGTTTAAATTAATCGGAATCACACCCATTTAATTGAGTATAAAGATTTATATTTGCATTAATGTTTAAATAAAAAATGTATTATTATGGCACTCGAATTCACTGATTCAAACTTTGAAGAACTTGTTGTTAAGGCAGATAAGCCGGTACTGGTTGACTTTTGGGCAGAATGGTGCGGCCCCTGCAGGATGGTAGGACCCATTGTTTCTGAAATTGCTGAAGAATACGCCGGCAAGGTAGTAGTAGGCAAGCTGGATGTGGATAGCAATCCGGAAGTCTCAATGAAGTATGGCATAAGAAATATCCCTACCATTTTGTTTTTCAAAAATGGAGAGATCGCTGATAAACAAGTTGGGGCTGTCCCAAAATCGGTGCTCGCCGAAAAACTTGACGCACTGTTATAATGATTCTAAGAACAGCAGGCTGACAAACAGCTTTCTGCCTGCATAAAGCGTTTTCTTTTGATAAAACAGATTGATCCTGAAGTTCCGGGGCGGTTTGGCAATCTTGAATTTCTGGCCCGCCAGGTTGTTGAAGGCTTCATCACCGGTATGCATAAAAGCCCGTTTCACGGCTTTTCTGTTGAGTTTGCTGAACACCGTATCTATAATCCGGGTGAAAGCACCAGGCATATTGACTGGAAGCTTTATGCACGAACGGAAAGACTATATGTGAAACGCTATGAGGAGGAGACGAATTTGCGATGCCAGATTGTCATCGATAACTCTTCATCCATGCATTTTAAGGGCAAAGACAAATCAGGCGGCAGGGCGTCAAAGCTCGACTTTTCTGTTGAATGTGCCGCAGCCCTGATGTACCTGCTCCGCAGACAGAGAGATGCCGTAGGCCTTAGCCTTGTTTCTGATAAAATGGAACTCCACACTTCTGCCAGAAGCAGCAGTGTCCACCACAAAATGCTTTACGGACATCTCGACAAACAATATAAACAAGGCCAGGATCAACTGAATGTCACAACAAATACTGCTGAACTGCTTCATCTACTGGCTGAAAAGATTCACAAACGTTCACTGGTGGTGATTTTTTCAGATATGATAGACAATGAGGCCAGCCCTGATAGCCTTTTTTCAGCATTGCAGCACCTGAAACACAA
>SLDN01000117.1 GCA_007125275.1 Bacteroidales bacterium
CCGGTTCCCGGGTAATATTGCGCTTCACCTGTCCCTGTGGTGGGTGAAAACAAACGCGATCGTTGCTCGCTCATCCAGGCTCCGGATGCTGCTGTCATGGAATATGACACATCAACGGATGTGATCCAGTTCCCTTCAGGAACAATCACCGTCATCTCACCCGGGCAGGAAGAGGGGCCTACCCACGGGCTTTGCATATCAGTGGGAATATCACCATCGGTGTAAGTTACCACTAAGGGTGATTGCCCGAAAAGGCTTGCAATAAGCAAGAGCAAAGAGGCTGAGGTAATGATGCATTTTTTCATAGGTATAAGTGTTTAAGGGTTTTCCAGGCACTCGGGAAACCCCGCCATAAGCAGGGAGTCCCGTAGTAGCTGACACACATGCCACACCGAAGTGAAGCTCATGATGTATCCTGAGCAGACCGGATGCCTGTATAAATATCTTAATAAATCATTGTGATGATTCCATTCCCGTTTTATATCAAAACAGATGTATAAATTTACGACAAGACCAGCTTAACTTCCAAAAAACACACCACGTGAAAACCACGGGGTTTTGAACATTTTGCCATGGATTACAGAAAATACCACAGGAATAACACCTGTTGGATTAGCCTCCTCTCAAAAAGGTGTTTGTAGTTGTTGAAAAAATGCGGCTAGATGTTTAGGATATGCCTTGTCAGGTTCTCGCCGGGCTTAAGACCCATTTTTTGTCTGATGTTGCTTCGGGTGTATTCAATTGTACGGAAAGATCGGCTGGTGAGATCTGCGATGTCTTTGCTGCTGAGCTGCAGGCGCAGCATGGCGCATAACCTGGCTTCAACATTTGTAAGTGTGGGGTAATGTTCAATCAGCTTACCAATAAAGCCATCGTTAAGTTCATTAAATCGCTTCTCGAAGTCCTTCCAAAGCTCATGGGTTTTGTCGCTCGCCTTCAATTGTTTAAGCACCGAACGGAGTTGATGTGATGTATGATGGTCGGCTGCCGGAAGCATTTGTTGAATATCCTCCCTGAGTTTAATGATGAGGTCTTCTGATTTCACCAGCGACAAGGCCTTCCCGGTGAGTTCCTGTTTGTTGGTTTCCAGCATGAGCTTTACTTTATCCATTTCGCTCTGGCGGATCGTGAGTTGCTGCTCCGCCACCTTGCGTCGTTTATGCTGATATTTAATGAAGAAAAACACAACCAGGCCACCCATTGCGATAAATGCCGCTGCCGATTGCAGCAAGATACGGTTCATCCGTTCTTTCTGCAGGAGCTCTAAAATGGCTATCCGGTTTTTTTCGGTTTCGTAAATGATCTGCAGTTCGGCAATGCGTGAATTGGTCTCTTTGTTGGAGATGCTATCGAGCAGCGCGCTGCCACGTTGGTAATGATACAAGGCATTGCGGTAATTGCCCCGGAGGCTGTCAAGCGAAGCAAGGTATAGGTGCGCCTTGCTTTGGTTGTGCAGTGAGTTTATGCTTTCAGCAATACCCAAACCGTCCACTAAGTACTGTCTGGCTTGATGGTAGTGTTCATTTTTTATATATATCCGCCCAAGGCGGATCAGCAAGTCGGCTCTCATCCCGGGTTGTCCAACCTTGTCAAAGTAGTCGTAAGCCCGAAGATAGCCGGAATATGCTTTTTGTATATCCCCTGCTGTCAGATGCGCTTCGGCTATGTTGATGTTCAGGTTCATCAATGCAGGGTAGTCTGATATCCTTTCGGCTATTTCCAGACCTTTGTTTGCATAGTACAGCGTTTGTTCCAAACCATCATCTTTTATGCAATAAAAAGCAGCGAGATTATTCCAGGCATAGGCTTCTGCACTTTCGTTGCCTATGGCTGCTGCAAAAAGAGCTGCCTGGTGGTAGTTGCTTACTGCTCTGTCGGTGCTGTCTAAACGGTAATACACATTGCCAAGCAGGGTCATGGTGTGCATCAGGCGAAAAGTATCCCTTTCTGATTCTTGGAAGTCAGCCACTTCCAACAAATACCTCATAGCCAGCTCATACTGATCCTGCCGGTAGTGGTGCATTCCCAGGTCATACAAGGTCTTGGTGACCCCGAACCTGTTATCCCGTTCTAAATCAATTTCCAGGGCCTTTTTAAGGTATTTGCGGGCACTGTCAGTCTGTCCTATGCGGTCAAACAACACGCCGATGCTGTTGGCTGCCCTGGCCATCTCATTCAGCAACACATCAGTCACCCGCATAGCGGTTACATGTCTGAACTGCTCAATGGCCTTTTCAGGCTCATTCAAAAACCAATAGTAATTCCCAAATGTGTTATGATAAAACGCTTTTCGGATGCCGTCCGCATCACCGGCAAGAGGAGAGGCCTCCAGCAGAAGCACCAGGGCAGAGTCCATCTGTTCGGGTATCAATGTCTCGGCAAGCAAAACGGAAGCATGCAAGCGGTCAAGCGGATCAACAGCACGTTCACGGGCAAGTCGCAAGCTGTCGGTCCGGGCTGTGACCCCCGTAGCCAACACTGCAAAAGCCAACAAGAGGCACAGCCTTAAACTATGTTTGCCTATGCGCATAATGACTTGATGCATTTACCTTAAGCATCTATGTATGCCGGGCAGGAAACCCGGGATTGTATCTGTTATCTGGCAAAAAGCTGAACGATGCTTATTATGTCGATCACATTGATAACACCATCACCATTCATATCGGCATTATCAAAGCAAAACGGCTCCGGGTTCAAACCAATAAAATAATTTACAACCGCAATCACATCCAGCACATTCACTTCGCCGTCGCCGTTGGCATCGCCGGCAAGACCGGTGAGCACAACCCCGACTTCAAGATCAGCATCCGTCACAGTAATCGTGCCGGAAACCTCCTCG
>SLDN01000190.1 GCA_007125275.1 Bacteroidales bacterium
TAAATGCCTGCTTCGGCCGGCGTGCAGAAGTATGCTGAGCCAATGCTCCACATCAGGGTCATCGTGGCTGCAAAGACACTGTGAAACAGGATGTAGAATATCATTGTGTGATATAGCGTGATGCCCCAGAAAATAATGTAGCCGTCAATGTACTGTGTCAGGATGAGTGTGAACAAGTAGAGCGCCATCGACAAAAAGGAAACAACGGAGAACTGCCTTGGATCGATGCGCCCGATCAGCCGTCCGAAGTAAGGTAGCATCAGGATGGCCAGCAGGTTGTATGCATTGCGGTAGAATGCCACACTCGAGTAGTTGAGACCCAGCCCGAACTCCCAAAAGAGGATCATAACGGTAAATGAACTCATAAAGCCAAAGCCGTAAAACATGAATCCCACCTGGAAATGCCGGTAGGGGATGTTTTTTATGAGGATGACGGCCATCTCCTTGACTGACTGTTTGATGCCCCCCCATATTGAATGTTTGCGTTCAGCTACTTCTTCATCTTTATAGGGGATCAGCGAAAGCAGAAAGATGGAGGCAATACCAAGAACGGCTGCTATCGGAAATATGTACACAAAGATGTAATTGTCAGCATCCAAAGCCCAGCCATACGCAAAGGTGGTGACCATCATCACGATCTTATTTGCTGTGGTGGCATAGCTGTAAAAGCGGCCAAAGTTTTCGTGACTGTAAGTGTTTTTCAGGAACAGGTTGATGCTTGGAAATACGATGGGGTTGGCCAGAAAGTAGATCAGAAAAATGGCCAGAAAGATATAGTGATAGATGGAGTCGCCACCCAGCTGTTCAGGGCAGCGCGGGAATAAAAACAGCAGCAACAGTGGAAGGCGGGTGGCGATGGCGGTGATTCTCAGTAGTTTTTTCTTGTTTTTGATGCTTCTCAAAAAGGTATTGAAGAAGACCAGCAGCAGGAACACCAGGGTGGCAAACTGAAACAGCACGCTCACCTGGTAGCTCGAGCCCAGCAGGCTTTTCACAAAAACGAACTCGTTGAGCGCAATGATCCCCGCCAGTATCCCTTCAATAATGGAATAGGAAAAGTGCAGCGCAAAGGTTTTTTTCTCTTGCGGTGCGAGGCCGGAGATGTTCAATATCTTCATCCTCTTCGTTTAAAAAATATCTTGAAAACCATATCCAATCCCTATGCTTACCACATTGCCGGAGAGGTCGGAGCCACCATTGTTGCGGTAATCAACAAAATTATGCCTTACGATGATGCTGAAAAACCTTTTCTCGTCGAATATCCGGTGATAGGTGATGCCGGCATTGATGTTGAGTGCGTGTATCATTCCGGTAACTCCTTCTTCGCGTTCGGCATTGTTACGCGGGTCAATGCCATCGTAACCAATGCCCCCGGTGATGTAAAGCGAATGCCGCGGGTTGCTGAGCATGTCAAAGCCGGTGTTGAGGCCTGCATACACTTGCAGAAAGTCTGTGGTTTCATATAGAATGCCTCCAATTTCAGCGACGTATTCTTGCGGTGCTTCCAAAAAGCCTAAGTTAAGCTGGAGCTGAAACAACATATTTTCTGTATTGCCACCTGTCAGGAGACCAATTTGTGGATGGTTCCCCAGCTGCCTCAGTTTGTCTGTGGGCATCCAGGTGCCAAAGCTAAAGCCTGCATGAAAGCCCGGCAATGACTGTTTTTGCCTGCCTTCTGTTTGAGTTTCCTGAAGCTGCTGCAGTTCTCTTTCGCGCTGAAGGTAAAGTGAGTCAATTGATGTATCGGCCAGCAAACCGCTGTTTAGTTGCTCTACCGCTTTTTCAAAATCGTGTGCATAAAAGAGAGTTAAAAAACTTTCAGCAGCAGTGATGTCCGGCAGCTGTTGAAGCTCTGATGCCATAGAACGTGTGTAGTCATTGTAATCGGGGTGAAGCGCAAAATACGCCCACGCATCAAAATCAAAATAATAGTTAGCCAGGCTTTCATCGTCAGCCGTTGCAGCATCGCGGTAATCATCCAGAAAATCGGGCAGCAGGGCCGGCAGCCAGGCATCGTCGAATTCGCGGGTCTGGATCTGCCAGAGGATGGTAAAGCGCATCATCGGCTCGGTAATGCCGCACTGCTTTTCCCAGTACTGCAGCAATGCCCTTAGAGTATCGACCTGCCCTCCGCGGTGGTAATCCGGAATAAGCGTTGAAGCACTGAAAGCGATGTCGGGGCAGGCAATGCTGTGCTTTACGATCACCGCTTCGATATCTATTTCTTGCGCATGTGCATTTTTTATGACGCCGGATGAGATCATCAGCACCATCATGAGTGAAAGAGTTATATGGAATTTTTGACGTGACACGAATATGGTTTTGTTTTGGATGCAGCTGAATGATCTCATCTATCCAGTCCTTTAGACCAACAATTTTTGCATTTCTTTGTTGGCTGGAAATACTGATTTTTCTGTAAATATAGACAAAGTTTTGTGTGTATGATCCTGAGAAACACAAAAAAGTCTTACTTTTATGCTGCAAAAATAGTATGCATTAAACAATTACGACAATGAAAAGAGTACTGTTTCTAATAACAGCAGTTATTTTGGCCGCTTGCGGAAGGCAAGCCGCAGATAGCATAACCATTACCGGTCTGGTTGAAAACCCGGGCAGTGAAGAGGTGGAAGTGTTTTTTTATAAAGATTTTATTACCAACAAGACAGAGATGGTGAAGGTAGCGTTGGATGAGCAAAATGCGTTTGAAGCTGTTTTGCCACTTGAAGAACCGCAATTTATTTATGTCAGCATACCACCACGTACCATCATGCTGTATGCCACACCTGGCGCTACCTTGAATGTTGCTTTTGATGCTGAAA
>SLDN01000160.1 GCA_007125275.1 Bacteroidales bacterium
GGTTTCTTTGGAATGATGCTCAAGATGGTTGAATGTACACTGGGTCTCAAGTACCGGAGATTCAACCCGGATGGCACAGTTTCAGGCGGCCCGATGTACTATATGGAGTATGGGCTGAAAGATAAGCTTGGCAAACACGCCAAAACCCTTGCGGTCATATTCGCAGGTGCAGCGGTATTGTGTTCGATGGGTACCGGCAACATGGCGCAGAGTAACTCGATGACAGACATCTTAAACTCTACATATAACATACCTCACTGGATCGCCGGCCTGGTCATCGCCTCACTCGTTTTGCTCATCGTCGTTGGCGGCCTCAAGCGCATTGCCGAGGTTACCTCAAGGCTGGTGCCTTTCATGGCTTTGATATACTTCCTGGCAGCGATGCTTGTGGTGGTTATCAATATTGAAAACCTGCTGCCTGCCCTCAAAATGATCGTTACGGATGCCTTTACCGGAACAGCGGCGGCAGGCGGTTTTGCCGGTTCGGCCTTTATCCTGACACTCACCATGGGCGTACGCAGAGGCCTCTTTTCCAATGAAGCAGGCCAGGGATCAGCCGCTATGGCACATGCTGCAGCACAAACAAAATATCCTATGCGCGAAGGCCTCGTGGCAAGCCTCGAGCCCTTCATCGACACGCTATTCATCTGTACACTTACAGCCATCGTTATCATTATGACAGGTGCATGGTCGCACGCCGATGCAGAAGCGGGTGTGTCATTAACCGTTCTGGCATTTGAGATCGGTCTCGACAAGATCAACATCGGGTTCATGGCTTCCCATATCATTGCCGGTGGCCTTATGTTGTTTGCCTTCTCAACAATCATCGCCTGGTCATATTATGGCTCACGTGCGGCACAGTATATGTTCGGCTTTAAAGCCATCAAAAAATACTATTATGTATATGCCGTATTTGTTTTCCTGGGTTCAATATGGGGGCTGGAGCTTGTTTGGAACTTCGTGGACATGGTGATCACCTTCATGACGATTCCCAACCTCATTGCTATACTGTTGCTTGCACCGGTTATGAAACGCGAGATTGACAACTATTTCAGTATGCCGGATTACAACAAGAAGGCATAACAATGATTACAGCCGGACAGCGTTATCTTAAGTATACAATAATGCTATGGTAAGGCAATGGGCGGCATAAATCATAATTCCTTTTTTGTGAAAAAGACATATCAGTTGTTTTCCAGCCTGACTGGCGCTGTGCTATTGCTTTGCTCATTTGTTGGTTTCGCCCAGGATGAATCAACCCCCATCGACTGGCAGGCAAAAAGTGCCTCATTCGACCGGCAGCTCGGTGAAGACGTGCGCCGCCTGAAAGGCGATGTGGTGTTTATCCACGAAGATACCCGCATGTATTGCGACAGCGCTTACCTGTACTCTGCCGACAACAACCTGCGTGCATTCAGCAACATCAGAATCCTGGTCAGCGACACGGTGACCATTTATGGTGACGAGCTGTTTTATGACGGCAACCGCCGCTGGGCTGAACTTACCGGCAATGTGCTGATGACAGACCCACAGATGATGCTCTACACCGATTACCTCGAATATGATCTGGATGCTAATACTGCCAACTATATTGATGGTGGCCGCATTGTGGATGCTGAGAATGAGCTCACCAGTCTGTGGGGGTTTTATTTTGCTGACGAGAAAGAGTTCTTCTTCAGGGATGATGTCGTGCTCGTGAACCCTGATTATGTAATGGAGTCGGATACGCTGATGTATAACACGGTAACAGAGGTTGCCTGGTTCCACGGCCCTACAACCATCACAAGTGAAGAAAACACCATCTTTTGCCGCAACGGCTGGTACGATACCCGGAATGACATCGCCAGATTCAGCCGTGATGCTTTCTTTACAAATAATGAGCAATCGATGACAGGCGATTCGGTTTTTTATGACCGCAATGCCGGCTATGGCAAGGCCATCAATAACGTGCTGATCCGTGACAGCATCGAAAACATTATTATCACCGGGCATTTTGCTGAGCATTTTGAAAAAGAGGGCCTGTCAATCGTTACCCGCGATGCCCTGATGACGATGATCGCTGATAATGACTCCCTGTTTATGCACGCCGATACGCTCAAAACCATCTACTTTGAAGAAACAGACCAGCGCCGCCTCTTCGCCTATCACAAAGCGAGGTTTTACCGGTCTGACCTGCAGGGACTCAGTGATTCTATTGTTTATGATACTGCGGACTCAACCATATATATGTTTCACAACCCGGTGCTGTGGACAGAAATGTATCAGCTTACAGCCCGCAATATTGAAGTAAAATCATCAGGGGATGCCGTTCAGTCTTTGCAACTTAATGAAGCCGCCTTTATCATCGCCGAGGTAGATACGCTGGGATTTAACCAGATGAAAGGGCGCTCAATGACAGGGCACTTCCGTGACAATGCACTTTGGCGCGTGGATGTGGATGGCAATGGCGAAACCATTTTTTTCCTCAGGGAGGATGACGGTGAGCTGGTCGGAATTAACAAAGGGATCTCTTCCAACATTGTTATTTTTGTAGATGGGAACGAAATCACCGGCATACAATTTGTGCGCCAGCCCGAATCAACCCTTTTTCCACCCAAAGAACTTCCAGCCGATCAAAGGCTGTTGCAAAATTTTGAATGGCTGGAGCACCGCAGACCTGTGAGCAAGGAAGATGTTTTTAACTGGCGATAACGACCGATTATCGATTATCGATTGACGATTTTCGATTGTCGATGGTGGTGAGACGAACAAAGTTATAAATCAGTAATGAGTAACTAGCAACCAAAAACATATAACTCCAAACTCCAAACCCTAAA
>SLDN01000014.1 GCA_007125275.1 Bacteroidales bacterium
CTTTTGGCTGCCACTATGCGCATCCCGAAATGATTGACAACAAAGTTGGTGACTTCAGCGATGCCTTTAAATATTACTATGACGTGATCATGAAGCCTTTCAGCAAGTTTATGCTCAAGGCCATTGACAAGATCCGTCCGCTGGACATTGATGCAGTGTTGACCGGACACGGTCCGTTGTTGTTGAATGATTGGAAAAAATGGGTTGACCTGTCAGAACAGTATGCCGGAGAGGCACTGCAAACACTGCAGAAAAACTTTGTTTTCATCCCTTACGTGTCAGCTTATCATAACACAGGCAAAATGGCTGAAGCCATTCGTGATGGAATAAAGGCTGCCGGTGATTTTGAGGTAGAGGTTGCTGACATTGAGACCATGCCTCTTGGCGACATGGATGAAAGGGTTGCCAGGAGCAGTGCCATCATTGTAGGTTGTCCCACGATTAATCAAAACATCCTGCTGCCGGTTTACAAGCTGTTTGGTGTCATCAGCCCCATCCGCGATAACCGCAAGTTGGGTGGCGCGTTTGGCTCTTATGGCTGGAGCGGTGAAGCCGCCAAACTGATTAACACAACGCTCAGCAACCTGAAACTTGATGTGCAGGGTGACGGTGTGTTTGTGAAATTCACCCCGCACGAGGATGAATATGCATTGTGTTATGCTTATGGCAAAGAGATAGCAGAAAAGCTGACAGAGAAATAAGCTTGTTCAAAAAACCGTTATCACTTATAGAATAATAATCCCGGTATGGTGTTCAAGAGGTCGTTAAAATGTATATGGATATTCCTGCTGATGGCAGCGGGGTTTTATTCCTGTGCCAATAGCTTGCACCTGGCAAACCGATTCGTGGTGGATGAAAGCGATATTCACGTGCTTGTGCTGCCTCCTCCGGGCATTATCAAAACATTTTTTCCTGAACACCCTGATAGCATAGCCGGTGAGAGTCTGCCAGAAATAGATGAGTCTAAGATCCGTTTTGTAAATCAGGTTGAAGACGATGTATTCATCAGTGTTTTTTTTAATTCGCTTGAAGAGAAACTGGAACGGTTATCCGTAAAAATGTATGGCATTGATGAGATGGATGCTTTTTTCAAGCTTGAGGAGCGGGCCTATATCTTTATGATTGCCCAGATGGAGCTGTTGGAGTATATTGATGAGGAGTTGTTTGTGGCACGCGATGGCAACATAAACTATGTGCGGCGTGAGCCTGTTACCGTATTGGAAAACAATATTTGGTTTGAATTTATGAAGCTGAACGATGCTGATTTTGGGATGGAGGTGTTGTTTAGCGTGCACGCCACGAGCGACTTTGTTGAGGGTCGGTTTATTCGGCGGTCGTCCGGAGAGGTTTTATTTGACGCCAACAGATATCTGCTTACGCAGGAAGACTTAAATGAGCTCGCACAGTTTTCCGGAAGACAGAATGCCCAAAATATTTTTGATTACCTGATGAATCTCTTTGTGCGCGAGAAAACGGGTAGGGAGCCCGCCGTATATTATCATTATGATGTAGAAGAGCACATTATCAGACCACAGGATCAACCCGGGTTTATCAGGATTGGTGTTTCGGAGCAAACAGAAACAGAGCCTTTTGATTTGGACCCTGCTGATGAGGCAATTGATTAGCCAGAGAATCTCGTGAATGGTGTTGTGCTCTGTGGGGCAAAATCTTTCTTCAGATATTTATAATATCCCGTAATGGCTATCATCGCGGCGTTATCGGTGCAGTATTCAAATTTTGGGATATAGACCTTCCAGTTGCCGGCAGCTTGCTCGTCAAGAAAAGCCCGGCGCAAACCCGAATTGGCTGATACACCGCCGGCCATGGCAATGTGCTTAATGCCTGTTTGTTTAGATGCCAAATGGAGTTTGTGCATCAGGATCTCAACAATGGTAGCCTGAATGGATGCGGATAAATCCTTGATGTTTTTGGTGATAAATTCAGGATCTTCTTTGAGCCTGTCGCGCAGAAAATACAGAATGGATGTTTTGAGGCCGCTGAAGCTGTAATCGAGTCCGGGGACTTTCGGGTGCGGAAAACGAAATGCTTCCGAATAGCCTTCTTTGGCATATTTGTCAATTAGCGGGCCGCCGGGGTAAGGCAGACCCATGATTTTCGCAGACTTGTCAAACGCTTCTCCGGCAGCATCGTCGATGGTTTGCCCGATCACTTGCATATCATAATGGCTTTTAACCAGTACAATTTGCGTATGACCTCCTGATACTGTGAGGCAAAGGAAGGGAAAAGGAGGTGTGGCCGGATGGGCTTCATCTTCGATAAAGTGCGCCAGGATGTGCGCGTGCATGTGATTGACAGTGATCAGTGGGATATCAAGTGCCAGTGCAAAAGCCTTCGCGAAAGAGGTGCCAACCAGCAATGAGCCCAAAAGACCCGGGCCGTTCGTAAATGCCACTGCATCAAGTTGTTTTTTGTTTATCTTTGCAACGGAAAAAGCTTTCTCAATTACCGGGATGATATGCTGTTGGTGTGCCCTTGAAGCCAGCTCAGGTACAACGCCACCAAAATCTTTATGAACATCCTGATTCGCAATCAGGTTGGCAAGGATTTTGCGATCTTTAATGATAGCGGCAGAAGTGTCATCACATGATGATTCTATTCCCAGTATGTATATGCTCATAGTAGTTTTAAAACGCTTGCTTGGCCTGTAATTAACCGGAGGACAAAAGTATCAAAAAAACCCGAAAAATACTGTTAATCTTATTGGTGGTTTTAATCATGCTGCCTGTCACCCTTTATGCTCTACTGCATGTAAAGGCTGTTCAGAACTATGCAGTCAGGCACATGACTA
>SLDN01000208.1 GCA_007125275.1 Bacteroidales bacterium
AGGACAGTTAAAAAGACTGTATGTTTAAATAAATTAATTTTCACTGAATATATAAATTACGTGTTACTTACAAATATAATAAATAATTAAAACCTGATAAACAGATTTCAACATATAATTGTTTGCAATATTTATACCATACCTGCTAACCACCTACCTTTTAATCATGTGTATATTTACTATATTCAATGTATGGCCTAATAAAATCTTCGAAAACGCATGATGGCGGGAATATGGTTTTTACAGTTTCACCGTCTTTTTAGTGCCACTGAAGAAATCAGTCAATGCCCTAAAAATGAAAGCCTGTGCGTTCCGACGTATCAGAATGCGCACTTATTTCATTTCCATTTTTTCGAGCAGCTCGGGAAATATGCGCAAGCCTTCTTTCAGGGCTTCCAGGTCAAGATCATCTGCTGCCTGGAGCAATGAGGTAGCATAATCCTGCAGGAATGTCACGCCAAAGGTTCCGGCGGTTTTATGTAAGCGTTTGGCAAACTCTTCGATTTTGAAGAGAACGAAGTGGTCCTTGATCTGTTCCCACTCCGGCAGGTAGTCGTTTTGCAATAACTGCAACAGCAACGGCAGCTTTTTGTGTATTTCAGGCGGGAGTTGTGCATGGCTAAAAGTCATCCAGGTTGATTTGCTTTCTACTGTTTCCTGCATGTCTGTCTTTCTGGCCGTGTAAGGCAGGTGACGCTGAAGCATATTGAAGAGGTCATTTTGACTAACCGGTTTATACAGGTAGTCAGCAAAATACTCCTCATCGGTTTTGGGGCATTCACTTTTTGAATAGGCAGTAAAGGCAATGATAGGGATATGGTGCAATCCCGGCTGATTTTTAATGCGGCGGGCTGTTTCACAGCCACCGATACCCGGCATCAACAGATCGAGAATAATCAAATCCGGAACATGGCCATTCAGCAGCTCCAGGGCCTGCTCACCGCTGGAGGCATCAATGGTTTCCAACTCAGTATTGCTGAGCATCAGTTGAAGCAACTGAATATTGGTGGGTGCATCATCAACGATCAGCACTTTGGACTTTTCAAACTCCAGCTCCTCGCTTTTTAACATTTCCCGGCTTGTGGGCTCCGGGCTTTTCTCCAGCACCTGCACCTCAGGTATTCGGACTATGAAAGCGGAACCCTCACCGGGTATGCTTTTCAGCCGGATGTTGCCATGCATCTTTTCGACCAGGCGCTTGGTGATCGCCAGTCCCAGGCCCGTTCCCTCATGGCTTCGGTTTGCCTTGCCGCTTTGTTGCTGAAAGGGTTTAAAAATATCCTCGTGTTTATCAATGGGTATGCCGATGCCGGTATCAATTACCTGCATCGTTAGCGTACCGGTATTCTCGGTCTCAAGGATAAACTCCAAAGCGATGGTGACCTGCCCCTTGGGTGTAAACTTCACGGCATTCCCCACCAGGTTAAACAACACCTGTTTAACCCTTACCTCGTCAAGCAACAGCCTTTCAGGAAAATTATGCTGTTTTTTCAACTTTAACAGAACACCCTTTTCTTCAGCTTTATTTTTGAAAAGGTATTGCATTTCTGTGGCAATATTGACCACATCTGTTGTCTTTGGCACAATTTTCATCCTTCCTGCTTCTATCTTTGACAAATCAAGGATGTCGTTAAGCAGGGCCAGCAAAGCCTTTCCGCTCAACTGCACCGATTCCAGCATTTTCTTGTTAGATGGCTCCTTGATTCGCTGCTGCAAAGTATCGCTAAACCCAAGAATGGCATTCATCGGTGTGCGTATCTCATGGCTCATATTGGCCAGAAACTCACTTTTAGCCTTGTTAGCTTCCTCAGCAGCTTCTTTTGCCTTTTGCAGATCTCTGGTGGTCTCAATAAGATCAGTCACATCACGACCCACCCCAACCAAGCCGATGATATTCCCGTTCAAGTCTCTGAAAGGTGTTTTGGACGTCAGCAAACATACGGTCTTCCCATCAGGCCCGACAATATTTTCTTCCCGGTTAATGATCTCTTCACCATCCCTGATCACGCGCAGATCGTCAGCCTCAAACCGGGCAGCATCCTCCGGCGGATAAAAGTCCCTGTCGGTTTTGCCGATCACCTCTTCATAGGTTTTCCCCAAAATGGCCAACTCTTGTTTGTTGACAAGTGTTTTCCGCAACTTCGCATCCTTGACGTATACCGTTGCAGGCAAGTTGTCGATCACGGTGCGCAGCAAGTTGCTCTCATTGATCATCTGTAATTGCTTTTCCTGTTCGCGAAACAGCAATGCAAGCATTACAGTTGCTCCAGGAAATATGATCAATGCCCACAGCAGCATTTGAAAAATTGTGTCCCAGCATATTAACCCCGGTAATCCGGTGGCAAACAGCATGGTCACCAGCTGAAGGGAAATTCCCAGTCCCAGGTAAGCGAGTATATGGTCTGCCCATTTTTTTTCTTTTCTGAGATAATGGTGCAGCGTACCCAGGGCCGAGGCCGACATGATAATCAATACACCAACTACGGAGCCGGCTCCACCCAGGTAAAACACCCTGAAAACAGCTGCGGTCAACGCTGACACCACCGCAACCACCGGTCCGCCAAAAAGTGCTCCAATACTCAGTATCACTGTACGGCCATCCAGGTATATGCCATCAAGAATGTCGTGTTGGAAGACCACTGCACTTATCATCCCGAAGATGGCCATTACACCAAAGAACAGACCGGACAGCAACTTCATCCTTAGCGTTCTTTTGTGGCAAAAACGCTGCATTAGATTGTATATCAGTGCCAAAGATATCAGTAAGGCGATATTGTGTATAAATCCTGAAAAGTCCATAA
>SLDN01000178.1 GCA_007125275.1 Bacteroidales bacterium
GCAATTTGAAAAAGACAAGCGAACTTTGTGGGATGGCGTGCGTAACTACCAGGCGCGCAATAACCTGAAGAAGATGCAGGAGGGTGACCTGGTTTTGTTTTATCACAGTGTTTCGGAAAAACGGGTGATGGGCATTGCGAAAGTGGTTGCAGAGCATTATCCTGACCCAACTACTGATGATGAAAGGTGGGTTGTGGTTGACCTGGTTCCTGAGCAAGCATTTGAAAAGCCGGTTACGCTGGCAGAAGTGAAGGCTGACCCGCGTCTTGAAAACATCGCTTTGGTCAAGCAGGCGCGCTTGTCAGTAATGCCATTGAAGCCGGAAGAATTTGACACCCTCGTGGAGCTTGGCAATTCTTAACTAAAAATGATGCAAAATGAACTTACTTGATCTGATCATCGCCATCATATTGGTGTTCGGGGCCATCCGTGGTTTCCAGAAGGGCTTTTTTCATGAGGCAGCCACTCTTGTTGCCCTTGTAGCCGGAGTGTTTATCGCCATCCTGTTTGCCAATATAGCCGGCACCATCGTTGGTGAGCTGGTAAACTGGAACATACAGCTTGTGAAGATCATCGCATTCATCATCATTTTCATCATTGTGGTTGGCATGATAAAGATGCTGGGGCATTTGCTTACAAAGCTTTCCAAGGCGATGCTGCTGGGTTTTGTGAATAAGCTGGCCGGTTTTGCCCTGGGTCTTCTGAAATGGGTGATCCTGGTTTCAGTCGTTTTTGCCGTGCTGGACTTTTTTGATGAAGGCAGGAAATTGCTGTCAGATGAATTGCTTTCGGGCAGCTTTCTGTACCTCCGGCTGGAAAAGCTAAATGTCCTGAACTACATCGTCGAGAATCTCCCTGACTCGGTCAATATGCCGGGTCTCGGTAGTTCGCTGGCCCACTGACAAGCGCAGTACATATCTCCCTTTCAGTGAAGTATGCGTAAGAAACACATCTCCGGAAGCATTGATCTTATCAAGAAGATGTTTGTTCAGATGCGCGAGCTCCTCTTCTGAATATCCACCGGGGTTGTATCGAAAACAAACCAGGCTAAGATGTTGTGGAGCCATTCTCTCAAACCGGTCGTCTGCATCGACCCAGACGCTGAACTGCTCAGCCAGGCTGATATGATGGTTGATCATGTCGCAAATACCTGTTACACCGTAAGTCCGCAAAACAAACCATAGCTTCAGTGCCCTGAACCGCCTGCCCAGCGGTATGCCCCAATCGCGATAGTTTTTTACGCTGCTGTCAGCAGCCGTTTTGAGGTATTCGGGTTGTATGGAAAACGTTTTCACCAGCAAGTCAGCATCTTTTACAAAATATGCAGAACAGTCAAAATTTGTCAGCATCCATTTGTGTGGATTGAACACAAAGGAATCGGCGTGCTCCACACCCTTCATAAACCAGCGATGAGCCGGATCAACTGCTGCAGTGCCGGCAAAGGCAGCATCCACATGCAACCAGAGATCATATTCCTGACAAACTTCGGCGATGGCTTCAACAGGATCCATTGCCATCGAAGATGTTGTACCCAATGTCGCCACTACGCAAGCTGGTTGTCTCCCAGCTTCAATATCATTGAGAACCGCCCTTCTTAGCGCGTTGGGGCACATGGCATAATCCTCGTCTGTATCAACAAGAACAAGATTTTCTTTCCCATAACCGGCAATCTTCACCCCTTTTTCGATGGATGAGTGGGTTTCCTTGGATGCATACACACGCAGGGGCATAGACAACCCCTTCTGATTGGCAGCAAAGCCGGTGATCTTCTCCCTGGCTGAAAGCAAGGCACACAGGGTTGCCGTAGACGCCGTATCCTGTATCACTCCGGTCATGAAAGCAGGCAGTCCAACCATATCGCGCAGCCATTCCATCATTCTTTCTTCAAGCTCAGCCGCCGCAGGTGATGTTTGCCATATCATACACTGACTGCCCAGACCGGCAGTGAGCAGCTCAGCCAGCACCGATGCAGGACTGTTGTTGGCAGGAAAATAGGCAAACCAGCCCGGATGCTGCCAATGTGTAATGCCAGGCATGATCACTTTCTGAAAATCACTGAAAACAGCCTCAATTGATTCAGGGTGAGATGGCGGAACAGCAGGCAGTTGATCAAGAATGTCGCCCGGTGCCACAGATGACTTGACCGGATAGTCTTCTATATGTTCAAAATAATCAGCCAGCCAGTCAATAAAAGCATGGCCATATTTGCGAAACTCAGCATTATCCATAAACACACCTTTTAAAATCTTTTCAAAGCGAAGTTAATGGATATTATTCAATGATGAGCTTTTGTTTGCTAAAGGATTTGGCCACGAAAAAGCCCAGTGCATCATTGTCAAAATTTGTTGGGATGTTGGATGGCGGGCCAACAAAGGGACCACCGACGCTACCCTGGTTACCGCGCATCGCTACCAGAAACTCGAAATAATCCTGCGGGATGCTGAACATCTCCGCAACTACGACATCCCCGGCCGTTGGAATACCATCTTCGGGTTGGAAAATATAAATGGGAGCACTCACATACCTTCCATTAAAAACCTCACCGTCAGTAAATGGCATCTTGTTGAGAGAGTCTGTCAGCAGCCTGTCATTGCGATATACGTTCCAGGCATAGTAGTTGATGGCTTTGGCGGGATCGCTGAAGTGGACAATCAGGTTGTGGTGGTCGCTTATCCACGGGTGCGGCAACACCCACAGGCTGTCCATTTCTACAGGTTGCTGCATCAGCGACTGTGCACGATAGGTTTCTTCGCCCGTGTCAACGAGCAACTCATAAAGGCGGCCCGGCTGTCCGGCGAA
>SLDN01000091.1 GCA_007125275.1 Bacteroidales bacterium
ACCTGGGCCCCGAGGAAAGCAACCACTGCGCCAGGGTATTGAGAATGCGGGCAGGGGATGAAGTGTGCCTTGTTGATGGCCGCGGCACCTTTTGCAAAGCCCGTTTGCAGGATGTTCATCATAAACAAACCACGGCCATCATTTATCACAAGGAGCTGGAACATGGCAAAAGACCTTTTCACCTTCACCTGGCTGTGGCACCCACAAAGAGCATTGACCGTTTCGAATGGTTACTGGAAAAAGCTACTGAATGCGGTGTGGATGAGATCACTCCAATAATTTGTGAGAAGAGCGAGAGGCGCATCATCAAGCCTCAGCGACTGGAGAAGGTCTTGCAGGCTGCAATGAAACAGTCGCTAAGGGCTTACCTGCCCAGGCTCAACCCGGCCATAAAATATAGAGACTTCATCAAACAGCCTCTGCCGGATATCGCTCTGGTCGCCCATTGCGCTGATGGTGCAAAGCAAAACATTGCAAACACATATGAAGCTGGGAAAAATGTTATGGCACTGATTGGCCCGGAAGGCGACTTTTCAGAAACGGAAATCACACTGGCACTCGACAAAGGTTGCCGGGCAATAAGCCTGGGGCACCACCGTTTAAGAACTGAAACAGCCGCCCTGGCCATGTGCATCCAATTAAACACCGCAAATGGGCTGCTATAACCACAATTAACAAATCGCCGCAAAGGCACATAAAGCAAACACAGGGCTTGACCTGTGTACCGAAACACAAGCATCTTTCTTGTCGCTTGAATCAAAACTAAAATATTAATACACTATCTGATAACAATGACACACAGAATACTTCTCATCATAATCTGCTTTCTTCCGCTGACCGTCGAGGCCCAGCATCACCAAATAGCCACACTCAAATATCGCGGTGGCGGCGACTGGTATTCAAATCCTACCGCACTGCCCAACCTGGTGCGCTTTGCCAACGAACATACCGGCACCACCATTAGCCAGCAAATTGCCACGGTAGAAGTAGGGAGCTCTCAGCTGTTCAACTTTCCTTTCGTGTATATGACAGGGCACGGCAATGTGGTTTTCTCCAATCAGGAGGCAGAAAACCTGCGCAACTACATGATTGGTGGAGGCTTCTTGCATGTTGACGACAACTATGGCCTTGACCTCTACTTCCGGCGGGAAATACAGAAAGTTTTCCCGGATCAGGAACTCATTGAACTGCCTTTTTCTTATCCGATCTATCATCAGGCTTTCAGCTTTCCTGACGGGCCACCCAAAATACACGAGCACGACGACAAACCACCACAAGGATTTGGGATATTTCATGAAGGGCGACTGGTCTTGTATTATACCTATGAGGCAGACCTCGGCAACGGCTGGGAAGACCGGGCCGTACACGGCAACCCTGAAGAAGTGCGGCTACAGGCGCTGCAAATGGGCGCCAACATCCTGCAATACGTTTTTAACCGGCAAGATGCCACGCCATAAATAATTATTCAAGAAACGTCATTAATTGTTATATTTGTAATGACCCTCAGAGTGAGGGATTTCATGCTGCCAAAATCGGCAGAGCACATCGTTTCATCTAAGCAAATATGACGATATCCGGGGTTTACTCAGTTTTGAAGGACTTGTGGGAGGTGATCAAAAAGACCGCCATTCACTGGAACGAATCAGGGCCGTGGAGACAAAGCGCCATCCTGGCTTATTACTCGATTTTTTCGTTGCCTGCCTTGCTGCTGATCATCATTGTGATGGCAGGGTATTTTTTTGGTGAAGAAGCTGTTTCCAGAGAGCTGTCAGGGCAGATCAGCGATATGATAGGCAAGGAAAGCGCCCGTTCGATCGAGATGATGGTTGCCAACGCCGCCGAAACAGGCTCGTCAACCCTGGCCATGCTGATGGGGATCGGATTTCTGCTCTTTGGCGCCACCACCGTATTTTATCACCTCCAGGTATCACTCAACAGGATCTGGGGCGTGATGCCCAAACCAAAACAAGCTGTCCTGAAATACCTGAGAGACCGTTTGCTGTCGTTCGGCCTCGTACTGATCATCGGCTTCCTGCTCCTTATGTCTTTAATGATAACAACGCTGCTTGCCGTCCTGGGCGACTGGCTCACCGAATTCTGGCCGCAAGTAACATCTCCCATGGTTTCAATTATAAACAGATCCATATCACTGCTTATTCCTGCAACCCTGTTCGCCTTGATGTTTAAAATACTCCCCGATGCCATTATTCGCTGGCGTTCGGTGTTGATTGGAGCCATCATTACCGCGATCCTGTTTGCCATCGGGCAATACGGACTGGGTGTATATTTCAGCAAAACCGACCCGGCATCCATATATGGTGCAGCCGGTGCCATCATCCTTATTTTGATATGGGCCTCTTACGTAGCTATGATATTGCTTTTTGGCGCAGAGTTTACACGCCAGTGGGCAAATAAATTCGGGCACGGCATCAGACCCAAAGGCAATGCCGTTCTGATTGACGATGTGTACGATATTGTAACGAAAATACAGGAGTAGCAAATGTGCAAATGTGTTAATGTGCAAATGTGCAAATGTGAAGATTGGTCGTTGAATCATTGAATCGTCATCCTGAGTGCCGAGCACGCAAAATTAATTCTTGCATCAGCTTATGGCACTTACAATCTAAAGCCAATGACAGTGAATGCGTAATATCATAATAAACAAAGTTTTAAAAACAATTGTCATTAATAGCGCAGCGGAATGAAGGATCTGTCAATGCCAATGAAACCCCTAACCAGCAACCAGCAACCATGAACCATGAACCATGAACCATGAACCA
>SLDN01000225.1 GCA_007125275.1 Bacteroidales bacterium
ATTTTGATGACCAGGAGAAAAGTGAGCGCTATGCTGCGCTAAAAATTTATTGCCTGTTTTGTTTGGCCTTCTTGTTTTTTCTTAATTTTGGCGGCATATCCTTTTACCGGCCAAAGACATCAAAAATAGATAAGAATAATCAAACCCCAAAAAACAAACCCCAAATAAACAGTGTAATGCAAAAGTTAAAAACCCCTGATCTCAGCCAGTATGGCATCAAGGATGCCAAAGAAGTTTTTTATAACATATCTTATGAAGAATTATTTGACCACGAGACCGATCCGGCACTTGAAGGTTTTGAAAAAGGATTTGTAACCGACACCGGTGCCGTTGCCGTTGATACCGGCATATTCACAGGCCGGTCGCCGAAGGACAAATACATTGTGCGCGAAGACAGTTCGCAGGATAACATCTGGTGGGCCGACGGCAAAAACCGGTCTGACAACAAGGCCATCTCAGATGAGGTATGGCAATCGCTTAAGGAGAACACCATACAGCAGTTTCATGGAAAAAGGCTCTATGTCATGGACGCCTACTGCGGTGCCAATGAAGACACCCGGATTAAAATACGTGTAATCACAGAGGTAGCCTGGATGGCGCACTTTGTAAAAAATATGTTTATCAGGCCTTCCGATGAGGAGCTCGAAAATTTCGAGCCGGACTTTGTGATGCTGAATGCCTGCAAAACGGTCAATAAGGACTGGGTGGAGCAAGGTTTGAACTCTGATGTATATGTCGCGTTCAATTTAAGAGAACACCGTGCCGTTGTCGGCGGCACCTGGTATGGCGGTGAGATCAAGAAGGGTTTTTTCTCAGTAATGAATTACTACCTGCCATTGGAGGGCATTGCTGCGATGCACTGTTCGGCCAACATGGGAAAAAGTGGCGACACGGCCATATTCTTCGGGCTGTCGGGCACAGGAAAAACCACTTTGTCGGCCGACCCGAACCGCTACCTCATTGGTGATGATGAGCACGGCTGGGATGATGACGGCATCTTTAATTTTGAAGGGGGTTGTTATGCCAAATGCATCAACCTGAGCAAGGAAGAGGAGCCTGACATTTACAACGCCATCAAGCGTGATGCGCTGCTGGAAAATGTGGTGTTTGAGCCAAACAGCGGTGAGGTGGACTTTGGCAACACCAGCAAGACAGAGAACACAAGGGTTTCCTATCCTTTGTATCACATTAAAAACATTGTAAAGCCGGTCTCCAAAGGCACACACCCCAAAAGGATCATTTTCCTCACGGCTGATGCTTTTGGCATCCTCCCTCCGGTTGCCCGGCTGAACAGGGACCAGGCCATGTATTATTTCCTGAGCGGCTACACTGCCAAACTGGCCGGTACGGAAAGGGGGGTCAAGGAACCGCTGCCGACCTTCTCATCAGCTTTCGGAGCTGCTTTCTTATTGCTTCACCCAACCATTTATGCACAGGAGCTTGCACGTAAAATGAAGGAACATGGAGCAACCGCATACCTGGTAAACACAGGGTGGATCGGTGGGCCCTACGGCATCGGTAAACGCATCGATATCGACAGCACACGCCGAATCATCAGCGCAATCCTCGATGGATCGCTTGACAACATCGAAGTTCAGGAACTGGCACCATTCGGGTTGATGGTTCCGAAAAGAATAAAAGGTGTGGACCCACAGATATTAAATCCAAAAAATACCTGGAAGTACGAAACGGCCTACATGAAACAGGCAAACGACCTGGCCGAAAAGTTTATCGCCAACTTTGAGCAGTTCACTGATACAGAAGAAGGACAGCGGCTTGTGGCAGCAGGACCGCAGAACAAGTTTATGAAGCAATACTACAAGTATTATGAGAAAAAAATCAATAAACTTGAGAAAAAGCATGCCGAGGAGATCAGCAGGCTCAAAGACCAGATTTACATCCTGCAAAACTCTTTCAGCGAATACATTTCTTTCAATTCAATAAATACAGATTACAAAAACAGGAAGCTAAAACGGCATGTGCCTGTTGTTTCCTACTTCGAAACCGGCAATGACGCAATTGTTGAAAAATGCCAGAATGCTGTTATGGAGCTGATGAAAACAACAGGGTTTGAATTCTGCTACAGAGAGAAAAGCCATCCGGGGGTCAATCAATATATGACCAAATCAGCAGATGACATCACGTTGAAGGATGTGTACGATCGCATCAAGGATATCAGAACTTGCTTCAATACAGGCAAATGCAGCAATGAAGCACTGCAGGCAGCAAAAGACCAGTTGGTTTTGATAACCGAAGATATTCCATCATTTGTCATCAAGGCGGGCTCTTTGCTGATCACGAAAACCACAAACACAGCAGACCAGAAGATCGTTGGAGCGCACAGTTTGTCGATAGCAGGACTTATTCATACCGACAAAAACCCCATGCTGCTTCAAAATCCCCGTCAGTTGCTTCAGGAAGTGGCCTTATATTAAAAAAAAACAGTATCTTTACAGTACCGGTGGATAGTCTGTTTAACCCCAACTCTCTGCTTGCAAAATTGAGAACCCTGCAGCTATCCGCCGGTTTTTTTTCTCAAAACACCCTTTCCCGGCTTGTTCAGCCATAAAATCTTAGAATTATTGGGATTTTTTTTGATAAATTATTGTTTTTGTTGAAAATTATCGTATTTTTGAATGTTCACCAAATTTTTTACTAAATCTACGCATTATGGAAACCGGTACCGTTAAGTTTTTTAATGAGAAAAAGGGGTATGGATTTATCATCGATGAAAAGACGGAGAAAGATGTATTTGTAC
>SLDN01000015.1 GCA_007125275.1 Bacteroidales bacterium
AATGAAGATGCCTTCCTGGAATGGGAAGAGGTGTACCCCGGCAGCTTTTACGGCACCCTCCGCAGCGAGGTGGACAGAATATGGAAAGCCGGAAAACACGTGGTTTTTGACGTGGACGTGGCCGGCGGACTGAATATCAAAAAACAATTTCCGGAACAATCACTCGCCATATTCATCAAGCCACCATCTCTCGAAGAACTGGAAAAACGCCTCGTCAACAGACAAACAGAAACACCGGAAAGCCTTAAACATCGGGTGGAAAAAGCAGCGTATGAATTACAATTCTCAGACCGCTTCGATCGGATTATCGTGAATGAAGACCTGCAAACTGCCATCCGGGAGACAAAAACACTCGTGCACAGCTTTCTGGAAAACAGATGAACAAGATGAATAACCGGTCACAAAAAATTACTGGACTGCTTTTCGGGTCTTTCAATCCGGTACACACCGGCCACCTGATCATCGCCAATCATTTCGTGCAGTATACTGACATTGAAAACATCTGGTTCGTCCTCTCACCGCAGAACCCCTTCAAAACAGACGAAGAGATGCTGGATCAGGACAAAAGGCTGGAGCTTCTGAAGTTGGCACTTGAAGGCAATGAGCACTTCGAAACATGCGATATTGAGCTCAAGATGGGCAAGCCATCCTACACCATCCATACCTTAAAAAAATTGCAAGCTGCTTTTCCTGATCACAGATTTATCCTGATCATTGGTTCCGACAACCTGGATGATTTTGACAAATGGAAGGACTATGAAGAGTTATTGTCGCTGGTTACCATTTACGTTTATCCCAGGCCCGGGCATTCAGACTCCCCTTTCCTGTCGCACCCTGCCGTAAAACTGGTTGCGGCCCCGCGCATAGACATCTCCTCCACACAAATCCGGAAGGCCATCAGGAACGGAAAGTCTCCCCGTTATCTCCTCCCCGACAAGGTGCTGCAAAGAATTACAGAAAAGCGGTATTTTTAACTGGTCGGATCGCGTAAAGCAGTATTAACCCTATATGCCGAATTCATTTCTGAACTGTTCCACACAATCCAGTTTTTCCCACCCAAAGTATTCAACTTCTTTAAAGTAGCGGGTTTTGCCATCCACTATTTTTTCAAACGTAGTGTCATCCTGGTAAAAGACCTCAACAGTTTCTTTCAAGGGTGTGCGGCCAAAGTGACCGTAGGTTGTGGTTCTTTGGAAAATAGGGTTTTTAAGGCCAAATTTTTTGATGATGGCAAAAGGTTTGAGGTCACAGACCTCCTGGATTTTTGCAGCAATCTCACCGTCGCTTAGCTTTACCTTTGCAGTGCCGAAGGTGTTCACAAAAACGCCCACCGGCTCTGCTACTCCAATGGCATAAGCTACTTGCACAAGAGCTTCATCTGCGATGCCTGCGGCCACCATGTTTTTGGCGATATGCCGGGCGGCATAGGCTGCAGAGCGGTCTACCTTGCTGGCATCCTTTCCGGAAAAGGCACCACCGCCGTGTGCGCCTTTGCCACCATAGGTATCCACAATAATTTTGCGTCCGGTGAGGCCGGTATCGCCGTGTGGGCCTCCAATCACAAACTTACCGGTAGGATTCACCAGGAGCTTATAACCATTCTCAAAAAGATCAGCCAGTCGATTTGGCAGACTGCGTGTCACGCGGGGCAACAAAATTTGATATATGTCGTGCTTGATCTGCTGCTGCATCGCATATTCGGCAGCACGAACAGCTTCCGGGGTGTCTTTATCCGGTTTGATGAACTCGTCGTGCTGGGTACTTATTACGATGGTATTGATACGCACGGGCTGGTTGTTGTCGTCGTACTCAATGGTGACCTGCGACTTGCTATCAGGTCTCAGATAGCGCATATAAACCGCTTCTTTGCGAATGGCGGCCAGCTCCTGAAGCAAAATATGCGAAAGGTCGAGCGGCAACGGCATGTATTCATCGGTTTCGCGTGAGGCATAGCCAAACATCATGCCCTGGTCGCCGGCGCCCTGCTCCTCTTCTTTCAGGCGCACCACGCCCTGGAAAATATCGGGCGACTGCTCGTGGATGGCAGAAATGACGCCACACGATTCAGCTTCAAACTTATATTCCGACCGGGTATAGCCAATGTCTGTCAACACCTGACGCACCACATGCTGGATGTCGACCCATGCATTGGTGCGCACCTCGCCGCCACAGAAAACTAAACCAGTGGTAACCATCGTTTCGCAGGCGACCTTAGACTCCGGGTCCTGACGCAGAAATTCATCCAGCAAGGCGTCCGAGATCTGATCTGCAACTTTGTCGGGGTGCCCTTCAGACACCGATTCGGAAGTAAACAAATATCCCATAAAAGTACAGTGATTTAAAAACATAATCAGCCCAAAAGGGCAAAGAATCGGCAAAGTTAATGAAAAATCAGCAAACTGCTTCCATCAATCTGTCACCTCGCGGAACACCTGTTCCAGCGAGTCCTCCCGACGTGTCATGGTAAGGAGCGTCAATCCTTGATCCACAGCATAACGGAAAATCGCCGGCCTGAGATCATCAACACCCTGTGAAAAAATACGAAAGCAGTTTTCTCCCTCGCCAACAACATCCACAACACCCTCAATGTCTTTGATTTTTTGAATGTCGGGGCTTTTGTCAAATTCAACAAGCAATACCCTTCCTGCATTGTGCAACAAGCGCAGCTCACCGGTAGGGGCATCGGCCATTATCTTACCCTTGTTCACAATGATCACACGGTTGCAAACAGCTTCCACCTCCTGCATGATGTGGG
>SLDN01000157.1 GCA_007125275.1 Bacteroidales bacterium
AAAACACACCCAATGTCATGCCCGCATTGTGGCCACTACGTTTTTCGCGGGGGCTCCCTACTCAGAATGTCAGGAGAGTCCGAACCATGAACCATGAACCAGTAACCAGTAACCAGAAACCAGAAATTAGAAACCAACACACATATGGCACATTACAACAGGATATTATTGAAGCTCAGCGGCGAGTCGCTGGCAGGCGGACAACGTTTAGGCATTGACGCGGGCGCCCTGGATCATTATGCAAAGGAGATCAAGGCGTTGACGGATCAGGGTGTAGAAACGGCTGTCGTTTTGGGGGGTGGAAACATCTTTCGTGGCATCCAGGGCACGAAAAAGGGGATTGACCGTGTGCAGGGCGACCAGATGGGGATGCTGGCTACGGTGATCAACTGCATGGCATTGCAGTCGGCCTTGGAGGGGATGGGGTTAAAGGCTGCGGTGCTGTCGGGCATTCCTGTCGAGACCATCTGCGATAAGGTAAGCCGCAAGCGTGCTGTTCACCTGCTGTCGGAAGGCTACGTGGTGCTTATTGCCGGTGGTACGGGCAATCCGTTCTTCACGACCGATTCGGCGGCGGCCCTGCGGGCGCTGGAGGTCAAGGCTGATGTGATCCTGAAGGGCACGCGGGTGGACGGCATCTACACGGCTGACCCGGAAAAGGTGCCTGACGCACAGAAGTTCGATGTGCTCACCTTCGACGAGGCCATCAGCAAAGACTTGAAAGTGATGGACATCACAGCCTTCACGCTGTGTAAAGAAAACGCCCTCCCCATTGTCGTCTTCGACGTGAATGAGCAGGGCGCTTTATATGACATTGTCGTTAACGGACAACACCGCGGTACGCTGGTTACGTCAACGAAACCCGCTTAAAGGCTACTACGGTAAGGTCTTTGTCGGCTGCCTGTAGCATCTGACCTACGGTCTTTTTGCTGTCTTTGATAAACTCCTGGTTGATCAGGGTGTTTTCCTTCAAGAACTTATTGAGTTTGCCCATGGCAATCTTTTCGAGCAGCTCTTCCGGTTTCCCTTCCGCCAGGGCTTGTTCTTTTCCGATCTCAATCTCTTTGTTGATGATGTCGGGAGCTACGTCATCCTTGTTGATGGCGACGGGAGACATGGCAGCGATCTGCATCACCACGTCTTTGCCTATGGTGTCTATGTCGTTGACAGCGTCTTTGTTCAGTGCGGCGATGGCAGCGATCCTATTGCCGGGGTGTGTGTAAGCAAACGCTTTGGCGCCGGCTACGATTTCAAAGGCACTCAGATCCATCTTTTCACCAGTTTTGCCAATCATATCGGTCACATTTTCTTCTACGGTGCGGCCGTTCATGTCGTGCGATTTCAGGCAGTCCAAGGTCTCACAATCTTTTTCGACGGCCAGGTCAAGGATGGCAGTTGCAAAGTCTATCACATCCTGGTTTTGCGCTACGAAGTCGGTTTCGCAGTTGAGCATAATGGCGAAAGCCTTGTTTTGGTCGGCATTTGTTTTGCTGAGCACTACGCCTTCGTTGGCATCGCGTCCGGCACGGCTGCTGGCAAGCTTCTGCCCTTTCTTACGAAGGATATCGGTCGCTTTTTCGAAGTCGCCTTCTGCTTCCACCAGTGCTTTTTTGCAGTCCATCATTCCTGCACCGGTTTTTTGACGTAGCTTATTTACTTCAGCGGCGGTTATTTTTGACATTTTCCTATTCAGATTAAAAGTTGTACAATCAGGTTAATTTAAAACTGTTTTCTGGGACGTTTGCTGCCGGCTTTTTTTGCACCGGGCTTTCCGGATCTGCCGTCGGCACTTTCGTCCTGTTCATGTTTGCCTTTTTTGGCGAGGCGTGCTTTTTTCACGGCCAGCTCATCGGCGGTAAGATCTTCGTCGTCAGCTTGGTCGATGGCTTGCAGGCGTTGTCTTTCCTTCTGCTCTTCGAGCTCGCGCTCTTCTTCTTCCTCAGCGGCTTTATCCCTGGCCATCTTTCTGTCGGAAATGCCTTCCTGGATGGCGTCAACCATCAGTTTAACGACAATATGAATCGACTTTGAGGCATCGTCGTTGGCCGGAATGGGAAAGTCAACTTCCAGTGGATTGGCATTGGTGTCGACAATGGCAAAGGTTGGGATGTTGAGCTTTTTGGCTTCGGCTACGGCGATGTGCTCTTTACAGATGTCAACGATAAAGAGGGCTGCCGGCAGTCTGTTCAGGTCGGCGATGCTGCCCAGGAGCTTTTCCAGCTTGGCACGCTCGCGCATCACCTGCAGGCGTTCGCGTTTAGACATATTGGTGAAGGTGCCGTCAGTCTCCATCTTGTCGATGGTACTCATCTTCTTAACAGCCTTGCGGATGGTGGCAAAGTTGGTAAGCATACCACCCGGCCAGCGCTCCGTAACATAAGGCATGTTGATGGGTTTTATCAGCTCAGCTACTGTATCTTTGGCCTGTTTTTTTGTGGCTACAAAAAGAATTTTCTTGCCCGACCTGGCGATCTGCTTCATGGCATTGGCTGCCTCTTCAATCTTGGTGATGGTCTTGTTCAGGTCAATGATATGGATGCCGTTGCGCTCCATAAAGATGTAAGGCGCCATATTGGGGTTCCACTTGCGCTTCAGGTGGCCAAAATGTACACCGGCATCCAGTAATTCGTCATAAGTTATTCTTGCCATAATGTAAGGTAAAATGTTCTGTGAAATGGTTTAACGTTTG
>SLDN01000055.1 GCA_007125275.1 Bacteroidales bacterium
ATTGGCCTGCAAGATATAGGCATATAACTGCTGATTACCTTTTGGTATCTTACCATAAAGTTTGTTACTTTTTAGTAAGATTTCCTATTTTTGTAAATCACCTCAAAAACGTTGAGCAGCAAAGTTCGCAGTTTTTAAGCTATGGCTGTAAAAGTCGTTCCCTTATTAACAAAATACAAATCTGTAGGTTATGACATTCCTTGCTTTTGCCATTTGGGTCTTTATGGGAACACGTCTGCTTATTGCGACGGTGAATCTTCTCACACGACAGTGGCTGCCTGGCGGAAACGTCACGGGCAATGCAAAAGTATCGGTGCTGATTCCGGCACGCAACGAGGCACACAACATCCAACACCTGCTCGAAGGGCTCATTAAGCAAAACCATCAATTGTGGGAAGCAATTGTGTATGATGATCAATCAGAAGATGGTACGGCTGACATTGTGCTTTCGTATCAAAAAAAAGATGCGCGCATCAGGCTCGTGCGTGGAACAGCGCTTCCACAAGGCTGGCTGGGCAAAAACCATGCCTGCCACCAGCTGGCACAACACGCTAAAGGTGAATATCTTCTTTTTATAGATGCAGACGTACGCCTTGAGAAAACGCTTATCCACGATGCAGTTGCGTATTTTGAGAAGCATAAACTGGAATTGCTTTCCATCTTTCCGCAACAAATCATGGTAAGCCGGGGCGAAAAAGTCAGCGTGCCAATCATGAACTGGGTGTTGGTCAGCTTGCTGCCCTTAATCCTCACAAGGGTATCCACCATGCCGGCATTTGCAGCCGCCAACGGCCAGCACATGCTTTTTAAAAAGGCAACATACAAGCAAATGCAGTTTCACGAACGTTTCAAAAAGCATGCCGTTGAAGACATCGCCATTGCCAGATACATGAAACACCAAAAGCTACGCATACAAACCTTGCTGAGCAATGGACAGATCCAATGCCGGATGTACGGCGGCCTGAAAGAAGCCATAAACGGATTCTCAAAAAATGTGCTTGCCTTTTTCGGAAACAGCGTCCCAACATCCATGATTATCCTCATGATTACAACTCTTGGCTTCATCCCTGTTTACCTGGCCTTTGGGCTAATAGCCACCCTTGCATACCTGGCTGCTTCCTTTTTGCTAAGGGCTCTTGTGGCATTTGCCAGCAGGCAAAGCATATTGGATACCATCATCACGGCCCCGGTACAGCAGATTGTTTTTTGCATCATGATCACAAAAGCCATCTACAAAAAATACAAAAGAAAAAACACATGGAAAGGTCGAATTATCCACACCTGAAAATCATATTCATCCTGCTTATGGCAGGCTTATCCGTTCACCATGATGCAAAAGCAAGTGATTCGGTCCCTATTTCATTGCAGGATCAGATCTATGAAGCCTATGTTTACGGCAGAATGCCACTTTGGGAGAGCGCTCTTTCATCCATGAAGCTTGAGTACAGTCGAAATCCTTCTGATGAGCTTTTGTACGACATATTGCTTGCACAATACGGGCTGATAGGATATTACCTCGGGATTGATGAGAATGCCAGCGGACGCCGCCTGATGGAGGAGGCGGCCCCATACCTTGAAACGCTGGAAAGCAGCCTGGGCCATGCTGCCCAGGCAATGCTCTTTAAGGCTGCATTCTATGCGTTCCGCATCGGGATGCGCCCCTGGCTGGGCGTAAGACTTGGTCCGCAAAGCGAACGCCTCATCAACAATGCCATCGAAATCAATCCCAAATACCCACGCGGCTGGATAGAAAAAGGAAATATGATGTACTATGCACCTGCAATGTTTGGTGGCTCAAAAACCAAAGCCATTGAGCATTACACACGGGCAATTGAACTTATGGAGGCCGATATGCAAAACAATCACCGATGGCTGTACCTCAGCACCCTGGTGTCACTGGCTCAGTCCTTTGAAAACACTGGCAGCCCAGAGCTTGCCATCACAACACTTGAAAAGTCACTCAGATTTGAACCGGACTTCAAGTGGGTCAGGGACGAGCTCCTCCCTGAACTCAAATCAAAATATTAAACTAAAACCACAATTACCTGTCTGTCATTATGAAAGTTTCACAGCTCTTTACCACTCTTAAATTCGTTTTCTTACTGCCAATCCTTTTATCCGCCCAAACACAGGGCATTCCACTCGACCATTCGGTCTATGAAAGCTGGAAAAACCTCTCAAGGCAACAATTCTCCCCGAACGGGCATTGGATATCATACGAAATCAACCCGCAACGGGGAGATGGCTGGCTCTATCTGCATAGCCTGCAAAACAATACAACCGACTCTATGCCCCGGGGCGGGCGTGCTGCGTTTTCGGCGAACAGCGATTTTTTTGCATACCTGCTGGAGCCCGAAACAGCCGCCGTAAGGCAGGCAAAAGTGGATAAAAAAAAGCAGGATGAAATGCCCAAAAACAACTTAGGAGTCCGCTTGCTCTCAAATGGAGAAAGCCTTATTGTCGAAAATGTGCACTCCTTTGCCGTTCCGAAAGAAAACGCTTCCTGGATCTTTTACCGGATGGCAAAAATACCGGAAGATACATTGAAAGGAACGGATTTGGTTGCATTGAACCCCATCACAATGGAGGAACATAGATTTTTAAATGTAACCGACTACACCATTTCCACCAATGGTTTGTTGCTCGCATTCGTGCAGGCCGACGCAGAGAACGACAAACACCTTTCACTAAAAGTCTTTAATACTGCTGAAAGTGAGTTGCAAACCATTTTTGAGGGTCAAGGGACCATCGATGCACTCGCTGCCGGCGATGCAGGCAAGCAGCTTGCTTTTGTGTTTGGGGAAACCTTTGAACGGTTGGATGACAACAATGGCAATGAACAAAACGATTCAGCAGAAGTGCCTGAATACAAGCTATATCTCTGGCAAGAAGAAAACGAAGTGGCTTTGCACATTGCCGGAGACAACACACCCGGGATGCCGGGCGGCTGGCAGGTAAGCCGGCACACAAATCTTTTCTTTACTGAGAACGGCAAAAAACTATTTTTTGGCACGTCGCCCATACCTGAACCTCAGCCAAAAGACACTTTGCTGCCGGAAGAAAAGCACAATGTTGACGTATGGCACTACCGCGATCCACTCATACAACCCATGCAGCTCGTGCAGCTTTCAAGCGAAGAGAAGCGAAATTACAGGGCTGTTTATCATATTGATGGCGGCAGAATGGTACAGCTGGCAGATGAGGAGATGCCAGATGTGTCAGTAAGCAAGAAGCTCCGGGGGGGCGTGATCCTTGGAGAGTCAAAACTGCCCTACCTGATCACAAACTCTTTTGAATCAGGTGATTATCGCGATGTTTACCTCGTTGATTTACAAAGTGGTGAAAGGGAGCTGGTTCTGGAAAAGCACCGTGGCTCGGTACACAGGTCGAGAAGTGGTGACGCGCGTCTTTCACCCGGCGGTCACTATCTTGTTTTTTACAGCCAGACAGACCGTCAATGGCATGCGATGTCAACCGAAGACCACAGCATGGTAAGTCTGACAGCTGATGTTCCACATCCCGTCTTTGACGAGCTGCACGACACCCCGGATGAACCGGACCCTTACGGCATTGCCGGATGGGTTGAAAACGACAGCTATGTTCTGGTATATGACCGCTTTGATATCTGGAAGCTTGACCCTTCGGGCAAAGCAGAGGCTGTTTCATTGACCAACGGCTATGGTCGCAAGAACAACATCCGTTTGCGCTATGTGCAGCTTGACGATGAACAGGAGCACATTGGCCGGCGCGAACGCATCATGTTGGATGCTTTCCATATCTACAACAAGCAAAACGGCTTTTACACTGTCGACATTCACCGTCCGCGCAACCCTGCCCGCATCCTTTTGGAGGATGCCAACTATTCCAGACCCATCAAAGCTGCTGATGCTAAGGTGCTTGCATGGCGGAGAAGCACCTTCCGCACTTATCCCGACTTGTGGGTCAGCGATATCAGCTTCAGCGATTCCCGGCAAATATCCAACACCAACCCACAGCAGCAGAACTACCTTTGGGGTGAGGTTGAGCTGGTTGAATGGGTGTCTTTCGCCAATGACAGTCTTCAGGGCCTTCTCTATCTGCCTGAAAACTTCGATCCGGAAACTAAATATCCAATGATCGTGTATTTTTACGAACGGATGTCAGATCGACTGCACAGCCATTATATCCCGGCACCCAGCCGTTCCACCATCAACATCAGCTATATGGTCAGCAACGGCTATATCGTTTTCGTGCCCGACATTCCTTACATTGTAGGGTATCCGGGACAGAGCGCATACAACGCCGTGGTGAGCGGCACCAAGGCGATGGTCAGCCGGCACAGCTTCATTGACCGTCACAACATCGGGATACAGGGGCAGAGCTGGGCAGGGTACCAGATTGCCTGGCTGATCACACAGACAGACCTTTACAAGGCTGCCATGGCAGGTGCGCCGGTCAGCAACATGATCAGTGCCTATGGAGGCATCCGCTGGGCAACGGGCATGAGCCGCATTTACCAGTATGAAGAAACACAAAGCCGCATAGGCGGAACGATCTGGGATCAAACACTGAGGTACATAGAGAATTCGCCCATATTCCATGCAAACAAAGCAAACACGCCACTGCTGATGATGCACAACGACGCCGACGGGGCAGTGCCCTGGTATCAGGGCATCGAATACTTTATGGCTCTAAGGCGCCTGGATAAGCCTGTGTGGATGCTGAATTACAACGATGAAGCCCATAACCTTACGCGCTGGCCAAACAGAGTTGACCTCTCGCACAGAATGTACGATTTCTTTGATCACTACCTCAAAGACAAGCCAGCTCCAAGGTGGATGGAAGAAGGAGTGCCGGCCATCAAAAAAAATATGTAACCGGCGTTTGTTTGTTTCTGTTTTTTTGTAAATTTACGAGGCCAAAAAAAACATTTATTCATTAAACCTAAAAAAATGGAAACAAAAAAACAACTTGATGTAGGTGTCGCACTAAAAGGATGCTTTGACATTGGCCTGAAAAACGTATTCCCCATTATCGGGTCTGCCATTCTCTGGGTGCTGACTGTATGGATCCCGTACCTGAATATCGGGACAACAATTGCCCTTTTTACTGTATTGCCTGTGAAACTGGCAAAAGGCGAAAGCTTTTCTCCAACCGAGATCTTCGATGCAAAATACCGGGAAAATATGACCAACTTTTTCCTGATTCTTGGACTGGTTAATGCAGCCATTGGATTTGGCCTCCTGTTGTTCATCTTTCCTGCAATCGTATTGCACCTGGCATGGCTACTGGCACCCGTACTGGTCATTAACTTTGGATCAAAACCCATCGACGCAATGAACGAAAGCTATAAAGCTACCTATGGCAGCAAATGGGCCATCTTTTTCTCATACCTGCTTCTGGGTATCATTGTTTTCGTCGTTGCAATGATCATCGCTTTGATAGCCAGGTTTTCTACTTTCCCGGGAGTGATATTCTATCTTGCTTTATACATGGCTTCAATAGGTCTGTATTTTGGCCTTATGGCGCAAATCATAAAAACCTTATTACTTGGTGAAACTGTTGCACCTGCTGTGGAAGCACCAGCGGTTGAAGAGCCCCCGCAAGAATAAGCATCCGCTTAATCCATTTTGACATACGTTGTTCAGGAACCACCGCCATAATTGATCAGGCGGTGGTTTTCTTTTTAAACGGCTGCATCAATCCGACATGTTTACTTTATGCCCCAATTAAGCCTTAGGTTTCACTTTTCCTTACTACCTTTGCAGGCTGAATAAAAAACATACATTTACTATGCTAAGAACACACAATTGCGGTGAACTCCGTTTGGAAGATATTGAAAAAGAAGTTACCCTTTGCGGCTGGGTGCAGCGCTCACGCGACCTTGGTGGCATGACCTTCGTGGACCTGCGCGACCGTTATGGCCTGACGCAACTGGCCTTTAACATGGAAACAAATGCACCCCTCTGCAAACAGGCACGGGAGCTGGGACGCGAATTTGTGCTACAGGTAAGAGGTACGGTAACCGAGCGCAGCAACAAAAACCCCAAGATGCCAACCGGGGATATCGAGATCATCGTTCTGGACTTTGAGATACTCAATGAGTCGCAAACACCTCCTTTCACTATTGAAGAAGAAACCGATGGCGGCGACGAGCTGCGCATGAAGTACCGTTACCTTGACATCCGCCGTGAAGCCGTGCGCAAAAACCTTGAGCTTCGCCACAAGATGGCACTGGAAACGCGTAAGTACCTCAGCGAACAGCAATTCCTTGAAGTAGAAACCCCTGTTCTCATCAAGTCAACGCCCGAAGGGGCGCGTGACTTCCTGGTGCCCTCACGAATGCACGCCGGACAGTTTTATGCATTGCCGCAATCACCACAAACTTTTAAGCAATTGCTTATGGTGGGTGGCCTCGACCGCTACTTTCAGATTGTCAAATGTTTTCGTGACGAAGACCTGCGTGCTGACCGCCAACCGGAATTTACACAGATCGACTGTGAGATGTCTTTTGTGACCCGCGACGATGTACTTGAAACATTTGAAGGCCTGGCCAGATATCTTTTCAAAGCAGTTAAAGGCATCGAAAACATCAGTTTCAACAGGATGAGCTATGCTGATGCCATGCAATATTACGGCAGCGACAAACCGGACACCCGCTTCGGGATGCGCTTTGTGGAACTCAACGAGCCGGCACAAAACAAAGGCTTCCAGGTTTTTGACCAGGCGGAGCTGGTGGTTGGCATCTGCGCACACGGCTGTGCCGGCTATACGCGCAAGCAGCTCGATGCCCTTACCGACTGGGTCAGGAGACCGCAAATCGGTGCCAAAGGCCTGGTGTACGTCAAATACAATGAAGATGGAAGCTTAAAGTCCTCGGTTGATAAGTTTTTCGACCAGGATCAGCTTAGAGTCTGGGCTGAGGCCATGGAGGCCAAGCCCGGCGACCTGCTGCTGGTACTTGCCGGCGATGCCGCACATACCAGGAAGGCTCTCGGCGAACTACGGCTGGAGATGGGCAAACGTCTGGAGCTGCGCGACCCCAACACCTTCGCATGCCTTTGGGTCACCGACTTCCCGCTGCTTGAATGGGATGAAGACACGCAGCGCTACTATGCCATGCACCACCCTTTCACCTCTCCCCTAAAAGACGACATTCATCTGCTGGGAACAGATCCGGGCAGCGTGCGTGCCAACGCTTATGATATGGTTATCAACGGCGTAGAGATCGGCGGGGGCTCGATTCGCATATTCGACCGCCCGCTGCAGGAAAAGATGTTTGAGGTGCTGGGCTTCACACCTGAACAAGCACAGGAGCAGTTTGGTTTCCTGATGAACGCTTTCCGCTATGGTGCACCACCGCACGGTGGTGTGGCCTTCGGCTTCGACCGCTGGTGTGCCCTCTTCGGTGGCTCCGAATCCATCCGCGACTACATCGCTTTCCCGAAAAACAACGCCGGGCGCGATGTGATGATCGACAGCCCCAGCACAATAGAAACAGAACAGCTAAAAGAACTCCACCTTAAACTGGACAAGGCCGGAGATAAAACTGAGTAATTAAACCCCACGACTGTGTTTTCCATAAGCAACATCAGCGTACAATTCTCCGGTGAAAGCCTGTTTGAGGATGTCTCTTTCATCATCAACAGGCGCGACCGCATTGGGCTGGTAGGCAAAAACGGCGCCGGAAAAACCACTTTGATGCGCATCATGATGGGGCAGTTCACCCCCGACAGCGGCAATGTGGCCATCCCATCAGGCAGCAAAGCCGGTTACCTGCCGCAGGAGATGAAGTTGCACAGCCGGCAAAGTGTTTTCGCTGAAACCCTGAATGCCTTTGCAGAGGTAAAACAGCTTGAACAGCAGATTCGAGAGCTGACCGAAGAGATCACCCAACGTACTGACTACGAAACGGATGCCTATCAGAAGCTGACCGAAAAGCTGGCCACGGCCAGCGAGCGCTATGAGTTGCTTGGAGGCAGCACCCAGGATGCCCGTGCAGAAAGGGTTCTGCTGGGTTTGGGCTTTGAACGAACGGACCTGCACCGACCGCTGGCCGAATTCAGCGGCGGCTGGCAAATGCGCGTCGAACTCGCTAAGCTGCTGCTGCAAAGTCCTGAACTGCTGCTGCTCGATGAGCCTACCAACCACCTCGATATCGAATCCATTCAATGGCTCGAAGACTTCCTGACAGACTACCCCGGTGCCGTAATGCTCGTTTCACACGACAGGGCTTTCCTCGACAATATCACGAATAGAACGCTGGAAATCAGCCTGGGCAAGCTGTACGATTATAAAGTGTGCTATTCCGATTACGAATTATTGAGAGAAGAGCGTCTCGAACAGGAAATGGCTGCCTTCACTAACCAGCAGCGGGAGATTGCACAGATCGAGCGCTTCATCACCCGCTTCAGGGCCAAGTCCACCAAGGCACGGCAGGTACAGTCGCGTGTCAAGATGCTCAAAAAAATGGAAAAAGTAGAAGTCGAGGAACTCGACACCAGCGCCATCCACTTTCGTTTCCCGGAAGCACCACCATCGGGCAAAATAAGCCTGGAAGCCACAGAAATAGAGAAAAGCTATGGCGACCACCAGGTGTTGTCAGACCTGAACTTTATGGTAGCCCGCGGTGAACGAATTGCCTTTGTGGGACGCAACGGCGAAGGCAAAACCACCCTCGCCCGAATCATTACCGGGGAGCTTGAACATCAGGGCATAATGAAACTTGGCCATCAGGTAAAGATTGGATACTTCGCCCAAAACCAGTCTGAATATCTCGATCCCGACAAAACCGTTTTTCAGACCCTCGACGACATTGCCGCTGGTGAGGTGAGAAAACATACGCGCAACATCCTGGGAGGCTTTCTTTTTAGTGGCGACGACATCGAAAAAAAAGTTAAAGTACTATCGGGAGGCGAAAAAGCACGACTGTCAATCGCCAGGCTACTCCTGGAGCCAGTCAACCTGCTGGTACTTGATGAGCCCACCAACCACCTGGATATGCGCTCTAAAAAAAAACTGAAAAACGCACTGCTACAATACAAAGGCACGATCATTTTGGTTTCACACGATAGAGACTTCCTGCAGGGACTTACAGAAAAAGTGTTCGAATTCAGAAACCGGCAGGTTAAAGAGTTTCTGGGTGACATATATGATTTCATCAGTGCGCGCAGAATAGATTCACTTACAGCGCTCGAAGTTAAAAAGAAAGAAGCAAAAACAGAGGCCGGCTTTGTGTCTGAAAACCGCAAGTCGTATGAACAGAAAAAAGGCCACGAGCGCAAGTTGCGCAAACTGGAAAAGCTGATTGCAGGCTGCGAAGCGGAAATCGAAAAACTGGAAAAGCAAGCCGCTGAAATGGAAGCCATTATCGCTGACCCTTCACTGAATCAGCTCAAGGTGACAAGTGGAGAAGTGTTTTCTGAATATGAAAATGTAAAAAAACAGATCAGGGAACAGGAAGCGCTATGGGAAAAGCACCATATTGAGCTGGAAGCCTTATCATCATGAAGCAGAAATACCAGCTGCATGAAGGAATGACACATTACACTTTCTCAACACAAAGCGATTAAACGGCAGTACCAGTAAGACTAAATCATCTCACACCTGCGAGAATCACCTTGTAGGCCGCCCTGTCAGATAACAACTGAAGGGCTTTGTCCACGTCCGGATCGTCATCCAGTGAGACAATGACGCGCCCCTGGCGATAGTAATAGCGTGAAACGATCTCCTCACGCAGCAGTTGCTCAATCTCCCCACGAAAAGTTGACATGTCCCGGGCTTTTTCACGACTGATAATCTCGTTCAGCCGCCTGAATTCAGCATCCATTGCATCATAATACATTTCAGACTCGGCAGCGCTCTTTAGCCTGTTTAAAAATCTCTCACTCTCTGTTTCATAAGAGAAATCCTGTCGGGCGATAAAGGCCTTGAAGTCCTCATAAATATTGTCGGTTATATAAAAATCCTTTGGTTCGGGAATGCTATCATGCAATTTGGTGAAATGGTTGGCATAATCAAAGATCATAAAGCCCCTTTGCATTGCCCTCGCAATCACACTTCTCTCGGGGCGCTCAACTTCCACATCGGGGTCTATGCCACCACCATCATATACTATACGTCCACTGCTGGTTTCAAATGCCACTTTCAGAGAGTCGGCAATTTTGTAGACACTTCCATCGGGGCGACGTTCAGCATAGTTGATTGCCTGGATACCGCGACCGCTTGGGATGAAATACTCGGCAACAGTAACTTTAAGCTGGGTGTTGTAGCTAAGCGGCAATACATTCTGAACCAAGCCCTTGCCAAAAGTCCGATGGCCCAATATAACACCACGGTCATAGTCTTGTATCGCACCGGCAACAATTTCTGAAGCAGAGGCACTGGCCCTGTC
>SLDN01000073.1 GCA_007125275.1 Bacteroidales bacterium
TGAACTTTAAAATATTATCAAAATATACTATTATGAATCGAATCATTATAACCCTTATACTTATTATTTTTCTAATGCCTGCCAGCGCACAGGTGGCTGATGGAAGGGCCATAGGCAATTTCTTCAAAGCCTCGGGCACCCCGGTAAATCCCAAAGTGTCAATAGCCTGGAATCGCTATTACACAAATGAAGGACTGCATGAGATATACAAGCAACTGGAACGTGCGCATCCTGATATCATTCAACTCGAATCTATCGGGAAAAGCTATGAGGGAAGGGATTTGTGGTTGCTCACGGTGACTAATTTTAACAATAAACCCCAACATGAGAAGCCCGCATTCTGGATAGATGGAAACATCCATGCCAACGAAATACAAACTGCCGAAGTATCTGTTTATACGGCCTGGTATCTTGCAGAAAACTATGGAAATAATGATTTCGTATCCCGCTTGCTCGATGAAAAGGTGTTTTACATTCTGCCTGTTATGAACCCTGATGGACGGGAGCACTACATGAACCAGCCCAACACCATGAGCAGTCCCAGGAGCGGCACCATACCCCTGGACGACGATGGTGACGGACTTGTGGGAGAGGATGGCATTGACGATCTTAATGGCGACGGACACATCACCCAAATGCGGCGTAAAAACCCTTATGGCCAGGGGCGCGCTGATTCAAATGATCCCCGAAGGATGGTGATGGCTCCGGCAGGTGAATTTGGTGATTGGGAAGTGCTTGGCTGGGAAGGGTTTGACCGCGACGGCGATGGCAGACTGAATGAGGACCGCGATGTGGGGTATTACGACCCCAACCGCGACTGGGGATGGAACTGGCAGCCTGATTATGTGCAGCGTGGGGCTTATCTTTATCCCTTTTCGTTGCCTGAAACAAGGGCTGTGCGTGACTTTGTCATTGCCCATCCCAATATTGCAGGTGCCATTACACACCATAACACCGGTGGAATGCTTTTGCGCGGTCCCGGAGCAGCCGAAGACGCTCAATATTATCTTCGGTCGGATGTAGCCGTTTATAATGCACTCCGGGAACTGGGAGAGAGAATAATCCCCGGCTATGATTACCTCGTCCTGCATAGTGACCTTTACACTGTGTATGGTGGCCAAATTGACTGGTTCCACATGAAGCGCGGTGTATTTACTTTTACTTCAGAAATGTTCTCAAGGTATTATCTTTTCAATGAAAAGCCCGAAGGATGGTCAGGGGGGTTCGGGGAAGACCTCTTTACCTTTGACAGGTACCTGTTGTTTGAAGATGCCTTTGTTCCCTGGGAAGACTATGATCATCCGCAATTTGGGAAGATACAGATTGGTGGTTTCAAGAAGAACTACATCAGAAACAACCCGGGTTTTTTGCTCGAACAGGAGTTGCACCGGCTGACTGCTTTCACGCTTTTTAACGCCTATCACACTCCGGGGTTGGAAATTGTTGAACTTACTGTAAACGATTTGGGTGGCGGACTGCGCGAAGTGATTGCCGTAGTGGCAAATACGCGCATGATCCCAACCCACGCCGGGATCGACCTTAAGTTTCGCATTGAAAGGCCCAATTATATCTCACTCGAAGGTGCAAAAGTTCTGGCAGGGATGAGGGTAATCAACCGCGACCTCAATGTAGTGGAAGAACAACAGGTAAATCCTGCCGTGATAGAAGTTGAAAATATCCCGGGCATGAGTACCGTGACGGTAAAATGGATCGTAGAGGGTGGCCGGAATCTATCGGTAACGGTTAACAGTGCCAAAGGTGGAGTCATAAGCAAAAATCTTTAAACCAAAGGCATGAATTATCAGCAGCTTAAGAAATCTATATCCCAAATAAAATCGCATCTTAACAGCGATAACTACAAAGACAAACGCAGGGAACTCATTGAGCTGCAAAAAGAGGCAGCCAAATCAGACCTTGCTGCTGATGAGAGAGCCGAGCTGCGTCAGCTTATCCAGGAGCTTTTTGACGGGATCAATATTTTTCATGAAGAGGAACAGCAAGCTTTTGAAAGGGATGCAGACGAAAACTATGCCTTTCTGAAGTCGAAGCTGATGGATTGTATCACTTTCGTGGAAGCCAACCCGGACGACCACGATGCCACCTGGAGTAAATTGATAGAAACTCAGGATGCTTTCCGCGGGCTCAGGATGCGTGCAGAGGAAAGGGAATATCTCTATAAAGGGCTGCAACAGCTCTTTGACGTGGTGAAAAAGCGAAAAGATGATGCCGTTGCTGCCCTGGCTGAGCATTCAAGAAAAGTTTTTGAGAATCTGGATGAAGAGGTGGCTGACCTTGTCAACAGTGTCGAAACGGCTGACATCGACGAGCTGTGGAGCAGCCTGGTAGACCTATCAGAGCGGGTGCGCAACTCCGAACTGGTGTTTTCACACCGCAAAAGACTGCTGGACAG
Source organism: Bacteroidales bacterium (assembly GCA_007125275.1). Next base: position 2,411 of record SLDN01000073.1, read on the forward strand.
CCTGCAGGATGGCTTTGTGATCGCCAAATTGCGCAAGGAGGAAAGACACGGTGACCTGCTCAGAGAGGCTGCCGAAAATACCAAATTGATCAGCGAAAAACTGGAACAGGCGACAAAGCAGCTGGAATCCAACACAGACTTCAAGGAAAACTGGGACTTGCTGATCAGCATACAGCAGGATTTCCGTGAGCTGAAACTTGAAAAAGAGGATAGGGAGAACCATTACGGGGAACTGCAAAGACTTTTTGAAACACTCAAATCTTCA
>SLDN01000050.1 GCA_007125275.1 Bacteroidales bacterium
CCTATGGCGATGGCGGAGAGCTGATGCCGGATGTGTTTGTGATGGTTTCAGGAAAGATCATTGACATGTCGGGGCTGATCGAGCTTACGCAGATTTTGTCGCTGGTAGAGCTTGACCTGAAAGATATTGACCCAGCAGAACCTGCTGTCGTTATGGCGGTAAAAAAACGCTAAGATACAGTTTACAGTTTACAGTTTACAGTTTGCAGTTTGCAGTTTCTAATTTCTGGTTTATGGTTTGTGGATTATGAATATTGCATATTGAATTCGATCTCAACTTATAATCCCGGGCTAGCGCAAAGCACAATAAGAACAAACAGATAAAAATATATCAAATGGATCATTTCTATGACACAATCATATGGGGGCCGTCGCTAGATGGTATTAAGAAGGCCATTGAGCTGAAACGGAATGGCCAAAAGGTCTTGCTGGCCGGCAAATTTGGGTTTCCGGGTGGCAAGACAACCGAATCGCTTGCGTCCCTGTTCACGGTCGAGCATTTTGAGGAAGCGGGCTTTTGCAGTGATTTCCTTAAAAAGATGGAGTCACTGCGATATGGCGTACTGTTTCGCAACCGGCAGTGGATATTGATGCATCCGGAATCAATCAAGAGAGTTTGCTGGGAAACACTCACAGCCAGCGATTTAACACTCCTCTTCCATGTGGTTCCGCTGGCAGTAAAAAAGGATAAGGGGTTATATGACATCAGCCTGTTTGGCAGGGAGGGCGAAATTGAAGCAACGGCAGGCAATATTATTGACGCCTCGGATGATCTGCTGCTATCTAAATTAAATGGGAAGGCAGACATTCAAAATCTGCAAATCAATGCTTTTTTCAAGGGTTCTTTGCCCTTCGACATGCCGGGGTTCAACATCACCAAAAGAATCGAAACCCCCATAGGCACTTATATCAGCACTTCAGTAAAAAATGTTGAAGCTGCTGAGCTGGAAAAGACATTCAACCGCGAACTCGACCGCCTGTCCAAAGAATCGTGGAAAAAATATGGGGCAAGGATCCTAATGGTTCCTGTTTTCCCTGAAATTATTGCCATTGAACATTAATGCGCGTGATATATGCATTCTTTTTTTAAAAAAACACATAAAGGACTGATTGTTTCCTGCCAGGCAGAGGGTGATTCCCCCTTCAACAACCCGCATGCAGTGGCTTCTTTTGCTGTTTGTGCTGAGATGGGTGGGGCATCTGCCATCCGCACGGAAGGCATTCAAAATATTATGGCGATCAAACAAAAGGTATCTTTGCCGCTGATCGGGCTTGTAAAATCAGGCTATCCTGATGGCACTGTGAGAATCACAGGCAGCTGGCAAGATGCAGAAGCATTGATTGATGCAGGTTGCGATATGATTGCCATTGACGGTACTTTCAGGCTGAGGGAGGAAATGACGGGGCCGGAATTCATTGCCATGGCGAAAAAAAGATTCCCGGTGCTGATCATGGCTGATATTGCCACCCATGCTGAAGCAGTGGCGTGTCGTGAAGCAGGAGCTGATTGCATATCCACAACCTTGAGCGGTTACACACCTGAGACTGCTTCAACGGATATGCACGGTCCTGATTTTGATCTATTAAAAATGCTGGCACAAGACTTTGGAAACAGCCTGCCCATCATTGCTGAGGGGCGTTACAACACACCGGAATTGGCAAGGCAGGCAATAGAAACAGGCGCATGGGCAGTGGTGACGGGCACGGCCATCACCCGCCCGCAAACAATAACAAAATGGTTTTATGATGCAATCAACAAAAAAATATGACATCGTAGTAGCCGGCGCAGGCATTGCCGGCATTTCTGCCGCAGTGAGGGCAGGCAGCATGGGATGCTCCGTGCTGCTTATCGAACATTACCCCTTTGCCGGCGGCATGTCGTCAGCAGGCATGGTATCACCATTTATGAAATCCATAACAGGTGGGAAAAACCTGGTGCTGGGCATCTACCGCGACTTAGAAACAAGCATGCGCGCTATTGGGGGAATGATCGACAATGGTTTCTATGCCTGGGCGTTCCGGTCAGCAGCCAATGAACTGCTGGCAAGAAATGGCGCAGACATCGCATTCAATGCTGATGTGATCAGGGTGAACAAAGACAGTCAAAGAATCAACTCTCTGGAAATCATTACCCCATTGGGCGTACAGAAAATCATTGCCAAACAATTTATCGACACCACCGGCGATGCTCAGCTGGTCGCCCTCGGGGATTTTCCATGGGAAAAGGGAGATCCAACCACAGGAAAGCTGCAGGCCTTGACCTTGTTTTTCCGGATGGGAGGCATCGATGTAAAAAAAACAGCTGAATACACAAAGCAACACCCTGAAGACTTTCTGGAGTGGATGGATTTCAAGTATGACTTTTCCCGCATCATCTCCATCGCCGGCTACAAAGGCCTCATCAAAAAAGCCAAAGATGAAAACCGCTTCCCCGATGATGTGGATTACGTGTTCTTCACAACCCTGCCCGAGTCGGGCGAGGGTGCTTTCAACACAACCAACATCCTGGGCATAGACCCTTCCACATCGGAAGCGCTCACCCGGGCTGAAAAGACCGGACACGAACAGGTGGCACAAATAGCAGATTTTCTTAACAATGATGTACCGGGCTTCGAAGATGCTTTTCTGATTGACACAGCCACACAGGTTGGCGTGC
>SLDN01000066.1 GCA_007125275.1 Bacteroidales bacterium
CTGCCCTTTTCAGGGCGTTCCGTTTACTGCCGCGAATCCTTCCAGCTTCGAGCTTGCAGCTTATATATTCAGCATCGGCAACTGTCAATCGTCAATCGGAAATCGACTATCGGAAACTGCCGCGAATCCATCGAGCTTCCAGCTTCGAGTTTCCAGCTCTCTTATGGCTTAAACAGGAGCATGCTCATCGTAGTGGGATTGAAAACTTCATTGGCGATTTCCAGTAAGTCAGTTATGGTGACCGCCTCAATGTCAAGGCTGATGTCTTCGGGGGTTTCTGTCCGGTTGAAGTATAGATGATTTTTGCCGTTAAACAGCATCTCATTCAGGTTCGATTCAAATGATATGGCCAGTTGTCCGATGAGTTGCGTCTTTGCACGTTTTAACTGCAGGCTGCCAACCTTTTTCTCACGCAGGAGCTTAAGCTCTTTGTGAATAAGCGAGAGGGTTTTGTCGATGGCGCCGGAGTCGGTACCAAAGTAAATGCTGATGACACCGGCATCTGAATATGGCTGGTAGATGCTTTCAATGTTATAGCACAAGCCATGTTTCTCACGGACTGACATATTCAGACGTGCATTCAGACCCGGTCCGCCAAGTATATTGTTTATAAGAGAGAGTGCTGTTTTGCGCCGGCTGTTTAATCCATCGGCCTGATTTCCAAGCATGCAATGGGCCTGGTGATTCTGGCGCTTGACTACTTTTTCTCCCGGCCGGTAGCCTGAAAAGGCCTCTCTTATTTCCGGTCGGCCCGTCTGCGGAGCATCTCCGAAATATTTTTCCGCCAACGCAATCAAATCTGCAAAAGGGATGCGCCCCACAGAGCAGATAAGCATTTCTTCAGTGACATAATTGCGTGATATAAAATTTCGAATGCTGTCGCCGGCAAAAAGCCTGATGCTTTCTGGTGTGCCCAGTATGTTCCTGCCGAGCGGATGGCTGTTAAACACCAGCTCATCAAAATCGTCAAATATCTGCTCTGCCGGACTGTCAAGGTAGGAGTTGATCTCATCAATGATGATGTCTTTTTCCTTGTGCATCTCTCTTTCCGGAAAAACAGCGTTAAAGGTTATATCAGACACGATGTCGAACCACCGCCGGTAGTAGGTGTGCATAAATGAGCCATAGATGCAGGTGTCTTCCTTGGATGTGAAAGCATTGATCTCCCCGCCAACATTTTCCATATGGCTCATGATATGGAAAGCCTTTCGCCTGCGCGTTCCTTTGAATAAAAGATGTTCAATAAAGTGAGCCAGCCCCTGCTCTTCCTCGTTTTCATCACGAGAACCTGCATTGATCATCAGTGCACAGTGGGCAACCTGTGAATCAGTGGGGCGGTGTATTAATCTGATGCCATTGGGCAGACGGTGGTGTTGATACATCATCTTTTTCTTAGGGGGAATCTCATCAAATAGTCGACGCTGACATTGCCTTTTGAAATATTTTGCAATTTTTTGCGCAGCAGGGTTTTTTTCAGCGGTGTGATGCGGTCGACCATCAAAATGCCTTCAATGTGATCGTATTCGTGTTGGATGATCCTGGCTTTTATTCCTGAGAACACTTCTTCATAATCATTGAAGTCTTCATCCTGGTAACTAAGCTTTATGTTTGGCTGTCGGCGGATGTCTTCCCTTAAACCCGGAAAGCTCAGGCAGCCTTCATTAAAAGAATACTCGTTGCCGCTTTCTTCAAGGATCCGGGCATTGATAAAGACTTTCTTGAAATCTTTCAGCTCGGGCTCCTCATCAGCATAAGGGTTTGCGTCAATTACAAACAATCTGATGCTTTTGCCTACCTGTGGTGCTGCCAGGCCTACGCCGCCTGCTTTGTACATGGTATCCCACATATCGTTGATAATCGTATTCAGCTCCGGGTGGTCTTTTTCTATGGGTTTGGCTTTGGCTTTCAGTACAGGATCGCCATACGCCAGTATCGGTAATACACTCATTTGTTCCTATCGTTAGCTAATTTTTCCATAAATGATTGCAGGATGAGCGTTGCGCTGATGGTGTCAGCAAGTGCTTTGTTCTGCCTGGCTTTTTTGCTAAGTCCGGCATCGCGCATGGTTTGCATGGCCATTTGCGAAGTGAAGCGCTCATCCATTCTTTCAACAGCCATGTCCGGAAATTGTTTGCGAAGATGCTTTACAAAGGGTTCAATGTATCGGCTCGCGTCCGAAGCACGCATCTGCATGTCGAACGGCTCTCCAACCACGATGCAATCCACATTTTCTTTGGAAATGTATTCTTTAAGAAAGGGGATTACTTCCTGTACGTTTAGTGTACACAAGCCTCCCGCAATGATCCTGAGCTCGTCGCTAACGGCTATCCCCACTCTTTTGCGGCCATAGTCAATGGCTAATATCCTTCCCATCAGGCTGTTTTTTGCAAAGATACACATTCATCGTTAACAAAATCCGCTGCATTTTGGGAAGGAAGCTCAAAATAACGCTATATTTGTGTTCTTACTAAGCTGAATAAACGAATCAGATCATTGCGGATGGAACAATTACAACAGATTATAGAACGTGCCTGGGTGCATCGCGACAAGCTGGCAGGAACTACTGTAAAAGAAGCAATTAACGAGGTCATAAGGCTCCTCGACACAGGTAAATTGAGGGTTGCAGAGCCAGTTTTGGGCCA
>SLDN01000072.1 GCA_007125275.1 Bacteroidales bacterium
CGTCGTAATGGCTAAGATGCCTGTCGGCCGATAGTTCATGCTGCACATACAAAAAAATGAGGATGGCCGCAGCCAGACCAACCGACAAACCTGCAATGTTTATCAATGAATACAAAACATTCTTTTTCAGGTTTCTAAGGGCTATCAGGAAATAGTTTCTAAACATCTGTATTTGCTTTGTTACATGTTGCTGGTTACAATTTCTAATTTCTAATTGCTGGTTTCTGGTTTCTAATATCTAATTTCTAATTTCTAATTTCCAACCCCTAACTTCCATATAACCCTTAATTTCCAACTTCGAACTTCCAGCTTTTTTGTTTCGGTACAAAGGTCAAGCCCTGTGTGTACAATATTTCCGCTGTTGTGCAAACATTGTTATTTATTTTAGCAAAAAGCGTGCAATGTTTTTTACAACGCTTTTATACAGTGCCTTAGATATTTACACCAGCAATAAACATCTGACAAGGCCTGCGGTTTGCTCCGGCCGGTTGCACCAAAGCGAACACCCTTGTCCGCTTTCGCACAAAGCAGGTCGGGCCAAATATGGGTCAATATCCTGAATAATTGTTGAACACTTTGCGGGCTTATCGATTTTTTCTTAACTTAGCAATCATTGTCTAAACCCAAAAAAATCATCACTATGAAACATTCATTACCCAAGCTACCTTATTCGCCTGAGGCACTTGAGCCGCACATCTCTAAAAAGACCATAGAATATCATTATGGCAAGCACCACATGACTTATGTGCAAAAGTTAAATGATCTGACACCCGGCACTCCTTTTGAGGAAGCAGGCCTTGAGGCTATCATCATGAAGGCCGAGGGTGGTATTTTTAACAATGCAGCCCAGGTCTGGAACCACACTTTTTACTGGGAAAGCTTTTCTGCTGACGGTGGCGGCAAGCCTGAAGGAGCCTTGCTGGATGCGATCAACAAGGACTTTGGCTCTTTTGAGAAATTTCAGGACGCCTTCAGCACAGCTGCAACAACCCTGTTTGGCTCAGGCTGGGCCTGGTTGGTCAAAAACCCTGATGGCAGCCTGGAGATCGTACAAAAAAGCAATGCCGGCAACCCGCTGCGCGATGGCAAAACACCCCTGCTCACCTGCGATGTGTGGGAACACGCCTATTATCTGGACTACCAAAACAGGCGCCCGGAGCATATCGCCGCCTTCTGGAAGCTCGTTGACTGGCAAAAAGTGGCCAAAAGACTATAATCAGCAACAATCCTTTTGAAATTCATTGGGCTAAAAAACGTTAAACGCACGTTAAATATTGTTAAGCGGGCTGTTTGACCTATTTTCCCGTTTATTTTTGTAGATAACCTTGCCGATTGACGATTGACGATTGACGATTGACGATTGACGATTGAGGATTGAGGATTGACGATTGAGTACAAGCTCGACGGAAGACAACGCAATTGCATTGCTCCTGAGTGATGGGCACCCATCTCCCTTGGAAGAGGTGCCGGGGGTGAGTGCAAATGAACGACTGTAGACACAGGGCTGACCTGTGTGCCAAAATATATATGAAAAAAAGATTTATCATACTTGTCATCATTGCAATCAGCCTCTCTTTGATGGGTTTGCTCGGCATTCAGCTTTACTGGATCCGCAATGCTATAGCCATCAAAGAGATAAATTTTGATCGTAGCGTTGGTGAAGCAGCGACCAGGGCCATCTATCGCTTCAACAAACATGAGCTTGCACGCAAACTAAGCATGCAGCACGAGCGGAACCAGAGTCTGACTCAATACAACCACATCATTGATTCACTCAACCGCATCCATTACAACCAGGTCTTCGCCCAATATTCTGAACAGATGGCTTATTCTGAAGAGGAGGATTTCTTCTCCCTCAGAAGGCCGGAAAGCAGACCTACCGGCGAGATGCCGGAAGGCCGCGTTGACCTCGATTATTCATCCGGGTACAGATATTATCCCAGAGGCTCAGGCTATCTTCCGGATACGCGTACAGGCTTTCGCACTGACCCCTTCAGCGCATTTTTTGAAAGGAGCAGGTTTATCAATGACTTTTTCGATGACTTGTTTTCAAACAAATTTGCTTTCCAGGTAACTGATGAAGAAAGCATTGCCTCGCTCGATTCGCTGATCTCTTATGAATTGCAATTGCAGCACATCAAAACGCCTTACGAGTTCGGCATTTATCACCCGCAAAGACATGCACTGTTAACCGAAAAAACCGGCCGGCACTCACAGGAACTGCTGAAAAGCCCTTATGCCTTTCATCTTTTCCCCAACGATCTTTTCATTAACCCCGAGTACCTTTTGCTGCATTTCCCACAACAGGACAGATACATCCTTTCTCAGATGAATGCGATGATGGGCGCTTCCTTGCTGCTGTTGCTTATCCTCATTTCTTCTTTTGCATTCACAATAATCATCATTTTCAGGCAAAAGAAACTTTCTGTGATGAAGAATGACTTCATCAACAACATGACGCACGAGCTTAAAACGCCTATATCCACCATTTCACTGGCCTGCCAGGCGCTTAACGACCAGGATGTGCAAAAGTCAGAACCCCTCTACCAGAGCTACATCAAAGTAATCAATGAAGAGAATGACCGTCTCGGGTTGCTTACCGAAAGGGTGCTGCAAACCGCTTTGATCGAAAACGCAGGGTTAAGGCTCAAGGTTACAGGGTTTGACCTGCACGAACTCGTTGAGGGCGCCATAGACAAACTCAAACTGCAGGTTGAGGCACGCCACGGCAAGATCAACACCTCGCTGGGCGCCCAATACAGTTTTGTTAAAGGCGACAAAGTGCATCTTACGAATGTATTTACCAACCTGATTGACAACGCCAATAAATATTCGCCCAACGCTCCGAAAATCTCTGTAAGTACTGAAAACACTGACAAAGGTGTGCTTGTACATATCGACGATAAAGGAATTGGAATAAATCGTGTAAATCAAAAGAAAATTTTTGATAACTTGTACCGCGTTTCCACAGGAAACATTCACGACGTAAAAGGCTTTGGCTTAGGGCTTAGCTACGTGAAAGCCATCATAGAAAAACACGATGGAAGCATTTCACTGGAAAGCGAACAAAACAAAGGCTCACGTTTTACCGTTTTCATACCGTTCGGGTACGACGGCAACGCGCCAACCATGAACTAATCAAAAAAATAGCTATGGACAAGCCTCAGATTAAAATTTTGCTGGCCGAAGATGATCATAATCTCGGCACCATTCTGAAAGCATACCTGGAAGCCAAAGGCTACCCTACAACCTTATGTCCGGACGGGCAACAGGCGTATGATGCTTTCATTGAAGAAAATTTTAACTTCTGCATCCTGGATGTGATGATGCCCGTAAAAGACGGGTTTTCTCTTGCAAAAGACATCCGGAAGGTCGATAAAACAGTGCCAATACTGTTTCTAACCGCCAAAAACATGCAGGAAGACATCCTGGAAGGATTAAAAATAGGCGCTGATGACTACATGACCAAGCCCTTCAGCATGGAGGAGCTGCTGCTGCGCATCACCGCCATACACCGCCGCACCTATTTCGAAAAACCCGGAGACTCCGACAAAACATTCTTCAAAATCGGGAATTATAGTTTTGATTATGCACGGCAGATCCTGAAAATTAATGAGGAAGAGCAGAAGCTAACCTCAAAGGAAGCCCAACTCCTGAAAATGCTTTGCGACAGAACCAACTACATCCTCGAAAGATCGGAAGCCCTGACAAAAATATGGCTTGACGATAACTACTTCAATGCCAGAAGCATGGATGTATATATCGCCAAGTTGCGGAAGTACCTGAAGGACGACCCGGAGGTGGAACTGATCAATATTCACGGAAAAGGCTTCAAGCTGCTTGTCAACAAAGATGATGATGACGAATAATCGCATGTAAGTATATGCACCCTATTCAACCCGGATTATTTCCAGGCATCTACGACCTGAAGAAAGTATGGCTACCCGATCGCTTTCAAGGCAACCGGAAACGCAAAAACTACTTCGAAGGCTGGTATTTGAAGAACGTCTGTGCAAAAGGAGAAAACACCATTTCCTTCATCCCCGGCATTTCTCTTACCGATGGCGACCACCACGCATTTGTTCAGGTGATCAACGGAAAAACCGGAAAAACCTGGTACTTCAGATACCCGGCCGAAGAATTTTCCTTTTCAAAAAACACCTTTGCCGCCAAAATAGGAAACAACTTTTTCTCAGCCAACCAGCTGAAAGTCGACCTCAAGTCAGAAACAGACCACATCACAGGCGAACTGAACTTTGACCAACAGGTTTCGTATCCCGCCACACTGAAAAGACCGGGGATCATGGGCTGGTACCGCTACGTGCCTTTTATGGAATGTTACCACGGCGTGGTCAGCCTTAACCATCACATCCGTGGAGCAGTGACCATCAACGGCCAGCAGGTCAACTTCAACCAGGGCAAGGGATACATTGAAAAAGACTGGGGCTCCTCCATGCCTCAAAGCTGGATATGGATGCAGTCTAACCACTTTCAGCAGGAAAATACCTCCTTTATGCTTTCTGTAGCCCGAATACCCTGGATCGGGAAAACCTTCACAGGCTTCCTGGGGTTTTTTCTTCACAAAGGTCAACAGTATCACTTCGCTACCTATACCGGTGCGAAGATCAGCGAACTCCACAGGAGCGGCAACAATGTGGGCATTGAGATAAAAACCAATGCTTTCACAGTCAAAATCAGCGGCGAACAAAGAAAGATGTCCGGCACGGAAAAAGGCGCACTGAAGGCGCCTGTTCAAGGCCAGATGGACAGGGTTATACATGAATGCATCGACTCTAAGATTAACATAACACTTGCCAACAAAAAAGATGAAGTCATCTTTTCCGGAACAGGCATCAATGCCGGCCTTGAAATGGTTGGCGATACTTCCCTGCTGATACCTTAAACATAATGCCATCCGGCTTGTTAACATTTTGTGGGCTTATATTAAATAAGAAAGCAAGGTTTCATATCTTTGCACTGCAATTTAAATTTAATCCAAATAAGATTTGCATCCATTTACCCGCGGGGGTTTACAGATATTTAAAGCATTAGTAAATGGAAAACGAAAGCAACAAAATACTTGAAGAGGTAACCGGTTCGGAGTATAAATACGGTTTTTACACCGATATTGAGATGGACCAGGCACCTCCGGGTCTGACTGAGGACACCATACGCTTTATTTCGGCCAAAAAGAACGAGCCGGAGTTTATGCTGGAGTTCCGGTTAAAGGCCTTCAGGCACTGGCAAACGCTGAAAGAGCCTGAGTGGGCGCATGTGAAATATCCGCGCATCAAATACCAGGAGCTGATCTACTACTCGGCACCGCTCAAGAGGGCAAAGCACGACAGCCTGGATGAGGTTGATCCGGAGCTTCTGGAAACCTTTGAGAAACTGGGCATCCCGCTCAATGAGCAAAAAGCCCTCGCCGGAGTGGCTGTAGATGCCGTGATGGACAGTGTTTCCGTGGGTTCAACCTTCAAAAAAACACTGGAAGAGCAAGGGGTGATCTTTTGTTCCTTCAGTGAGGCGCTGCAAAAGCATCCGGAGCTGATAAAGAAATACATGGGCAGCGTTGTGCCCTACCGCGACAACTTTTTCGCCGCACTGAACTCTGCCGTCTTCAGTGACGGCTCATTCGCCTACATCCCCAAGGGGGTGAGGTGTCCGCTGGAGCTGTCAACCTACTTCCGCATCAACGCGGCCAACACCGGGCAGTTTGAACGCACCCTCATCGTGGCCGAGGAGGGCAGCTATGTAAGCTATATGGAAGGCTGCACGGCGCCCGTCAGGGACGAACACCAGCTGCATGCTGCCATCGTGGAGATCATCGCACACAAGGATGCAGAAGTGAAATACTCTACCGTGCAGAACTGGTGGCCAGGCGACAAGGAAGGCAAAGGCGGCGTATATAACTTCGTGACCAAAAGAGGCATCTGCGAAGGCGAAAATGCCAAGATATCGTGGACGCAGGTTGAGACCGGCTCAGCCGTTACATGGAAATACCCCAGCCTGGTGTTGAAAGGTGACAACAGCACCGGCGAGTTCTACTCGGTGGCTGTTACCAACAACAAACAACAGGCCGACACCGGCACAAAGATGATACACCTGGGCAAAAACACCAGGAGCACCATCATCAGCAAGGGGATATCAGCCGGGCGCAGCAACAACAGCTACCGCGGACTGGTAAAGACCAGCCGCAACGCCGAAAACGCCCGCAACTTCTCACAGTGCGACTCACTGCTGCTCGGTGACCAGTGCGGCGCCCACACCTTCCCATACCTCGATGTAGGCAACAAATCATCCATCGTGGAGCACGAAGCCACAACCAGCAAGATTTCTGAAGACCAGCTGTTTTACTGCCTGCAAAGAGGCATCGACATGGAAGGCGCCATCGGGCTGATCGTCAACGGATACGCCAAGGAGGTGTTGTCGAAACTGCCAATGGAGTTTGCCGTCGAAGCACAAAAGCTCTTGTCAATTAGTCTTGAGGGAAGCGTCGGATAGCACTTTCAAGAAATATTTTGATGCAACACCAAATCGTAAAAAGCAATAATCAACCATAAAAAGAAAGCTGATGTTAAGCATAAAAAATCTTTCAGTTTCGATACACGGCAAACCCATCATCAAGGGCTTGAGCCTGGATGTGAATGCCGGCGAGATACACGCCATCATGGGACCAAACGGCTCAGGGAAGAGCACCCTGGCCTCCGTCATTGCCGGACGTGAAACCTTCGATGTTGATGAGGGTGAGATCACCTATATGGGCAAAAACCTCTTTGACCTGCCCGCCGAATCACGTGCCAGGGAAGGCATCTTCCTGGGCTTTCAGTACCCCGTGGAGATCCCCGGCGTGAGCATCGCCAACTTCATGCGCACCGCCATCAATGAAAAACGCAAATACCTGGGCCTCGACCCGTTAACCGGTGCAGAGTTCCTGAAGTTGATGGAGGAAAGAAAAAAGATGGTAGACATACAGTCGAAGCTCACCAACCGATCTGTCAACGAAGGCTTCTCGGGCGGAGAAAAGAAAAAGAACGAGATCTTCCAGATGGCGATGCTCGAACCCCGCCTGGCCATCCTCGACGAAACGGATTCAGGCCTCGACATCGACGCCCTGAAGGTGGTAGCCAACGGGGTGAACAAGCTCAGGCGAAAAGACAACGCCACCGTGGTGATCACTCATTACCAGCGGCTTCTCGACTATATCGTGCCAGACTTTGTGCATGTGCTTTACGACGGCCGCATCATCAAAAGCGGAGATAAAAGCCTGGCGTTCGAGCTCGAAGAGAAAGGTTACGACTGGGTAAAAAAGGAAACTGCCTGACGGCCGGCATAATCGATTATCCCCTAAACACGGTACACAGCATTGGTTTACAAACCTGAAGCAAGCGAACAAATGGACACGACACACACAACCCTAATAAAAGACAAGCTGCTTGACCTCTTTGAAAAGCAGCAGGAGGCCATTCGCGGCACCGCTACGCCGATGGTGAACAGGATCAGGCAGCACGCGCTGTCACGCTTCCGCAAAAACGGCTTCCCCACCCCACAGCTCGAGAACTGGCGCTTCACCGACCTGAAGCCCCTGCTGAACACCGAATTTGTGTTCGACTTCAGCAACAAAAGCCGCAGCATGGATATCGAGAAAATATTCACCTGCGACGTTTACGATCTCGACACCTTCAGCATCACCCTGCTGAACGGATGGTTTGTGTATAAAAATGCACCCCTGACAAAGTTAACCAACGGAACAATCATTGGTAGCCTGGCAAAAGCAATGGAGATCTATCCCGAACTCACAGATCAGTATTTTGGCAGGGCAGCCAAAGTGGATCAACACGAACTGGCAGCACTCAACACGGCCTTTGTGCAGGACGGCCTGTTTATCTACGTTCCCGATGGCGTGGAAGTGGAAAAGCCCATACAGCTGATCAACATCGTAAATGCAGAGCATCCAATGTTTCTGCAACCACGCCACCTGGTAATTGCAGGCAAAAACAGCAAAATGACCCTGGTGCACTGCGACCACTCGCTGACGCACAACGTCAGCTTTACCAATACCGTGATGGAAATCTTTGCTGAAGAGAATGCCACGGTAGAGCACTACAAGATACAAAACAAGGGACGCAACTCGGCACTGGTAACCAATAACTTCATTCATCAGAAAAAATCGAGCAATGTGTACACCAACATGATAACCCTCAACGGCGGGTTTACCAAGAACATCCTTGAGGTCACACTGGCTGAACCTTACTGCCGTTCCGAACACTATGGGTTATACCTTGTAGACAGCAACCAGCATGTCGACAACCAGATATACATCGACCATATGGCTCCCGACTGTTACAGCAACCAGCTTTACAAAGGCATTCTTGACGATGAAGCCAGGGCGGTGTTTTCGGGCAAGGTGCTGGTGCGCAGAAACGCACAACACACCATTGCACATCAGAACAACAAGAATATCTTGCTGACCGATGATGCCAAGGCCAACACCCAGCCGCACCTTGAGATCTATGCCGATGATGTGAAGTGCTCGCACGGTGCTACCGTAGGGCAGCTCGACCCGGAGGCGATGTTTTACCTGCGCTCCCGCGGACTGTGTGAACGAACCGCCCGGCAGATGATGATGATCGCCTTTGCCGGCGAAGTGGTCAGCAAAATCAGCATAGAAGCACTGCAAGAAAGAATACATCACCTCGTTGAAAAACGCCTGAAGGGCGAGCTTTCCATCTGCGACCAGTGCGTGCTGCACTGCAACAGCAAGGAACCAACGACGTTCAATATTGATATGAGCAAAATTTAGCATCCCGGCCTATGAGTATTAACACCGAACAAGTGCGTAATGAGTTCCCAATACTTCAGCGGATGGTGAACAACCGGCCGCTGGTGTACCTGGACAATGCCGCCACAACCCAGAAACCGAAAGTGGTGATGGAGCGGCTTCGCAGCTATTACGAAAATGAAAACAGCAACATCCACAGGGGTGCGCATTTTTTGAGCAGCCAGGCTACAGAGGCTTATGAGCAGGCGCGAAAGACCATTCAGACGTTTATCAACGCCCGCCACCATTATGAAGTCATTTTTACCCGGGGCACAACAGAGGCCATCAACTTGGTGGCCAGCTCTTTCTGCAAAAAATTCATTAAGAAAGGAGATGAGATACTGATCTCAGCCATGGAGCACCACGCCAACATTGTGCCGTGGCAGATGGCCTGTGAAGACCATGGGGCTGTGCTTAAGGTGATCCCGATGAACGAACAGGGGGAGCTTGACCTGAACGCCTACCGGCAGCTGCTGGGTAACAAAACCCGGATGGTAGCCGTGACCCACATCAGCAATGCCCTGGGCACAATCAATCCGGTGAAGGAGATCATCGACATTGCGCACGCCAAAAACATCCCGGTGCTGGTGGACGGCGCCCAGGCCACGCCGCATATGGCAGTGGATGTGCAGGCGATGGACTGCGACTTCTACTGCTTTTCCGGACATAAGATGTATGGCCCGATGGGCGTTGGCGTGCTCTACGGCAAGGAAAAGTGGCTCAACACCATGCCTCCATACCAGGGCGGTGGCGAAATGATCAGCGAGGTGAGGTTTGACAAAACAACCTACAACGAACTGCCGTTTAAGTTTGAAGCCGGCACACCAAATGTTGCTGATGTGCTGGGAATGGAAACCGCCATTGATTTTATCACCGGTCTGGGACTCGAGGCAATTGCTGCACACGAAAATGATTTGCTGCAATATGCAGTAAATCAGCTGGAGCAGCTCGAAAAGATACGATTTGTGGGCACTGCCAAAAAAAAGACAGGTGTGGTTTCCTTCCTGTTTACCGACATCCACCCCTACGATACCGGTACCATTCTGGATAAACTCGGTATCGCCGTGCGCACCGGGCACCACTGTGCACAGCCGGTGATGGATTTCTTTAATATCCCCGGAACAGTAAGGGCTTCGTTTGCCCTGTACAACACCCGGGAAGAAATTGACCTGCTGGTAGCCGGCCTGCGAAAAGTAAGGGAAATGCTGGCCTGAAGGATGTAGAAAAATGAAAATCCAACATCTCTCGCCTAACATCAATTCGAGGTCTTGGATGCATTTACAAAATACAGCATTTCAAATAGTTACGAAATTGCAAACACATGAAAACAGAAGAAAAAGCACAA
>SLDN01000115.1 GCA_007125275.1 Bacteroidales bacterium
AAACAGGGCTCACCCTCAGCACTTGTGATCTCAAACAAGAAATAGTTAAAGTAGCGTTTTCGCACTTTCCGTTTTATGTTGCGCACGGGGTATTTTTTTACGGCTTGCTGTTGCAGTGCCAGACATTGTTCCTGAAAGATACAATCATTGCACAATGGGTTCACGGGTTTGCACACGAGTGAGCCAAAGTCCATAAGTGCCTGGTTAAATTCGCCGGGGCGCTTGTCGGGCACCAGCTGTGTGGCCAGTTCCCTGAGGGCTTTTTTTCCTGCGCCGGTGTCGATGCTGTGTGGCACAGCAAAAAAGCGGGCAAGCACCCGGTATACATTTCCATCGAGGGCCGGCACTTTCTCGTCGAAAACGATGGATGCTATTGCCGCGGCGGTATATTCGCCGATGCCTTTGAGCTTTATGAGTTCAGCACTCTTCTGCGGAAAACGGCCTTGATGGTTTTCTACAATGTCGCGTGCGGTTTGATGCATGTTTCTTGCCCTGGAATAATAGCCGAGTCCTTGCCAGGCTCTCAGCACCTCATCCTCTGACGCAGCTGCCAGAGCATAAATATCCGGGAAGGATTCAACAAAGCGGAGATAATAGTCAATGCCCTGATCGATACGTGTTTGCTGCAGAATTATTTCAGAAACCCACACCCTGTATGCATCTTGCAGGCCGCGCCACGGAAGGTTTCGGCGGTGCTTATCATACCAATTTAACAATGCGTTTGCAAAAATCATCACTGACAAAGTTAACAGGAAAGCAAAAATATATCTAATTCATTGAAGTAAAAATGATTAATTTGTTTTCAATTAAAAATAAATACCTTATCTTTGCATCCCGAATTCAACTGAAAACACTCTATAATTACCTTATAACCAAAAAAGTAAAGAATTATGACTAAAGCTGAAATCGTAACAGAGATTGCCAACAAGACCGGCATCGAAAAAGTGGCCGTACAGGCAACCGTCGAATCTTTTATGGAAGCAGTAAAAGGCTCACTCGTGAAGGGGGACAATGTTTACCTGAGGGGTTTTGGCAGCTTCATCATTAAAGAAAGAGCTGAAAAAACCGGCAGGAACATTTCAAAGAACACCAGCATCATCATCCCTGCGCATTGCATTCCTGCTTTCAAGCCGGCCAAAGAATTTGTAAGTGAAGTGAAAGCTTCTGTAAAAGTTTAAATTAGGAGACATATTATGCCAAGCGGAAAAAAAAGAAAAAGACATAAAATGGCCACCCATAAGCGCAAGAAACGCCTGCGGAAGAACAGGCACAAAAAGAAGTAATGCGCTAAGGGCATAATGAGTTGCCACTATTCTTTTCCCGGAAACTAATTACATAATGCCATAATGGCATTATGTAATTTTATTATTACCAGCCTTTACAATGGTTGAACTACCCTACCTTCCTGTCACAAAGAATGATGGAACACGAACCCTTAAAGTATCTCTATTGTGAACAAAGAACTGATTATTGACTCCGGCTCGTCGGAGGTAGTAATGGCTTTGCTCGAAGAAAAGCGACTTGTTGAGTTGCACCGTGAGCGAAAGAACAATAACTACTCCGTGGGAGACATTTACCTGGGGAAAATAAAGAAGATTATCTCCGGGCTGAATGCCGCCTTTGTTGATGTAGGATACGAAAAGGATGCATTTTTACATTATCTGGACCTGGGCAGCCAGGTCAACAGTTTGAACAAGTACACCAAGCTGGCAATGGCTGGCAAAACGAGGGTTTTGCCCATGGAGAGCTTCAAGCTTGAACCGGAGATTGAAAAAACCGGTAAGATCACTGAAGTTTTGACCGCCAACCAACCGATCCTTGTCCAGATTGCCAAGGAACCCATTTCTACAAAAGGGCCACGCATCACCAGCGAACTGTCGCTTGCCGGCAGGTATCTGGTGCTCGTGCCTTTCTCTGACCGGATATCCGTGTCGCAAAAAATTCAAAGCGCAGATGAAAAGAGCCGCCTCAAGCGCCTCGTTCAAAGCATCAAACCTAAAAATTTCGGCGTAATCATACGTACCATCGCTGAAGGCAAAATGGTGGCCGACCTCGATGCCGACCTGAACAATCTTGTCTCCAAATGGTACAGCATAGCCGAAAAGCTTTCAAAAACCAAACCTCCCCGCATTATCCTGGGCGAAATAAACCGCTCGTCGGTGATGTTGCGCGATATGCTCAATGAGTCGTTCAACAACATCCACGTGAACGACCCCATGGTGTACGAAGAGCTGAGAAACTACATCAAAACCATTGCACCGGAAAAGCTGGACATTCTTAAGCTGCACAAGGGCAAAGCCCATATTTTCGATCATCTGGGCGTTGAAAAGCAAATAAAAGGTTCATTCGGCAAGGTTGTATCCATCAAGAGTGGTGCATACCTGGTGATAGAACACACTGAGGCTTTGCACGTTATCGATGTAAACAGCGGACAGCGCATCAGCAGCGACAACACCCAGGAAGACAATGCGCTGGATGTAAACATGGAAGCTGCCGCAGAAATCGCCAGGCAACTAAGGTTGCGCGATATGGGAGGCATCATCGTGGTCGACTTCATTGATATGGCTCAGGCTGCAAATCGCAGGGCGCTGTATGAAAAGATG
>SLDN01000197.1 GCA_007125275.1 Bacteroidales bacterium
CATTTGTTTGCACATCTATGCCGTAAGCCATAAAGGCAGCTGCGCCCAGCAGGGCTGTGGCAAGGATGGAGGCGGCGAATGATTCAAAAAGGTCGGCACCCATGCCGGCCACGTCACCCACATTGTCGCCCACGTTATCAGCAATAGTGGCGGGGTTGCGCGGGTCATCTTCCGGGATACCGGCTTCAACCTTGCCAACGAGGTCGGCGCCTACATCGGCAGCCTTGGTGTAAATACCACCACCAACACGGGCAAATAAAGCCTGTGTGGAAGCACCCATGCCGAAAGTAAGCATGATGGCTGTGATGGTCATCAGTTTGTACCCGTCTAAGGCCTCAGGAATAAACTGGTTCAAAATGATAAACCAGGCAGAAATGTCGAGCAAGACGAGGCCAACAACAACGAGGCCCATCACTGCTCCACTCCTGAATGCCAAGCGCAATCCGCCATTGAGCGAGGTGCGGCAGGCGTTGGCTACTCTTCCGGAAGCATAAGTGGCGGCTTTCATGCCAAAAAAACCGGCAAGCCCTGAAAAGAAACCTCCGGTAATGAATGCAAATGGCACCCAGGTGTTTTGAACACCCAGACCATAGGCCAGAAAAGAAAAAATCACCGTGATGACAGCAAACACGATGATTACAATTTTGTACTGCTGGCGCAAATAAGCAGAAGCGCCCTTCCGCACGTGTTCAGCAATACGTTTCATCATAACTGTTCCCTCGTCCTGTGCCATCATTTGCCGGAAGAAATACCAGGCAAAACCAAGCGCCAGCAGGGAACTAATCGGAACTAACCAAAAAATTACAGGCATTTTTCGTTTTTTTATAGGTTAACTAATTGGTTTGGATTTGAGTGTGCGGCAAAAATAAATATTAATTTCATTAATGTGCTGTTTACCTGCGATTATTTCTCACTTTTTTCCATAACATGAACACCACACGAGCTTAGCATCACGAAAGGACGTTGCCGGGGATGTCCGGGTCAGGATTGCACAGAAAACACTAACCACCTGACCGATAAATATATCCAAAAAGAAAGGCCGGAAACAAAACACTTCACAAACTTAACAACAGCTCTTTATAATCATCAACATCTAAACATTGATGAATAGTTGTATCTGTTTGGGTAAAAAAATGTAAATTTGTCATTCATACCATCATAACAAGATTATTGTTTCAGAAGAAGGGTAGCACAATGAAGAAAATCAAGCTTGATATATTGGGAATATCTTACAGTCAGTCACAATCAGGTGCATACGCTTTGATCTTTGGGGAGGCCGGAAAAAAGCGACGCCTGCCCATCATTATAGGTAGTTTTGAAGCCCAGGCAATTGCCATTGAGCTTGAAAAGATGAAGCCCAGCCGGCCACTTACACACGATCTTTTCAAGAATTTTGCCACCACTTTCAACATTTCTGTCAATGAAGTGGTGATTTACAAATTCCAGGAAGGGATTTTTTATGCAAAGCTGATATGTTATGACGGAGTAAAGGAAGTGGAGATTGACTCCAGAACATCTGATGCCGTTGCCATCGCCGTGCGTTTTAATTGTCCCATTTACACATACGAATCAATACTGGATGCCGCCGGTATCGTTATGCAGGAAGGAGATGAGGCCATTGAGACCGGCACGCAAGCCGGCACGATGGGCACCCAAAAACCGACCGATGAACCAGACAAGAAATACAGTCACATGACAGCCAAAGAGCTCGAGAAGAAGCTTATGGAAGCCATTGATGCTGAAGCATACGAAAGAGCCTCCGTTATCCGCGACGAGATTAATAAACGCAAAGGAAGCAGTAAATAATTGTTTAGCTTTGCCTTTCCCAAAAATAACTACCTGGCAATAACCTAATCAATTTCACCTTAAGTTTTTATGTAGATGAGAAAGAAAATACTTTTACAGAAATGGATTCTTTTGGCTTTCATAAGTTTATGCATCGCAGGCATCGGCACTACACCTGTTATGGCACAAGATACACTTGTTGACCAGCAAACCGACCTGCAAATTACTGAAGAGGCTTCGCCGGCAGAAACTGAAACCGTTGTTGCAACTGAGCCCGGCACTGAAAGTGTCACAGAAATACCCATGTTCAGTTTCAGTGTCAAATCAATTTTTCGTGGCCTTATGGGGATGTTTGTGCTTATTGCCATCGCATATCTTTTCAGTGCCAACCGAAGGGCAATCTCATGGAAGGTTGTGGGAATCGGATTGCTGGTCCAGGTTTCACTTGCCTTCGGCGTGTTGCAAGTACCTGCAGTTCAGTATTTTTTTGAGATGGTTGGCTCTGTGTTTGTCGTCATCCTTGATTTTACGGCAGCCGGCACAGAATTTCTTTTTGGAAGCTTTCTCAATACAGAAAGATTTGGATTCATTTTTGCCTTCCAGGTGTTGCCAACCATTATTTTCTTCTCTGCCCTGACAAGTTTGCTGTTTTATCTTGGCATCATTCAAAAGATCGTATATGGTCTGGCCTGGCTAATGACGAAAGCGATGCGCCTCTCTGGTGCCGAAAGCCTCTCCGTCGCCGGCAATATTTTTCTCGGTCAAACAGAGTCTCCCCTGCTTATCAAGCCCTACCTTTCAA
>SLDN01000083.1 GCA_007125275.1 Bacteroidales bacterium
AAAGCGCCACCAGCAGAGAGCGGACATCTTGAGCATCATCTCAAAAAAAATGAGAAGCAAAACAAATCCTATGCCTACGCAGCAGGCACGCGGGATGCAAAGCGGGCTGAGCTGAAATACCGGCTGGTCGCACAAAGCGATAAGTATTATCTTCTGGAGATAGAACTGCTCACCGGCCGGCATCACCAGATACGCGCACAGCTCACTGCTGAAGGATGTCCGATCAAAGGCGATCTAAAATACGGCTTTGACCGCTCCAATAAGGATGGCAGCATACACCTGCACGCCTATTCCATTGAATTTACGCATCCGGTATCGAAAAATATTGTAAAAATTACTGCATCCGTGCCTGCTGATGATGTGCTTTGGCAGCATTTTGAAAAGATGGTTTAGCACGCGACTGCCATTAAGAACATCCATATTATGAACCTAAAAAATATACACAATGAAAAAAATGTCTCTTATAATGCTGTTGGCCATTCTTTTTATAGGATGTTCACAGTCCGGCAGACGGGCAGAAGATGATCATGCAGTGGTTGGCAGCAAATTAAAAAACGTACAGGAACAAGCATTTTTAAATAACATTGCCGCTTTGTGCGGACAAACATTTGCCGGCGGAGAGACCTTCATTGCAGAAGGTCGCGAAAGCTGGGCTCAAAAGCAGTTCATTATGCATGTTACAGTTTGTGAAGACGACCACGTTTACGTACCATTTCACCTCGATGATGACCATTCGCGCACCTGGATGTTCCTGGTTGAAGATGGCCGTTTGCGCTTTCGTCATGATCACCGCCACGAAGATGGCACACCCGAAGATGTGACGATGTATGGTGGTTATGCTGATGGCGAGGGTTCCGCTTTCATGCAAAACTTTCCCGCCGACGAATATACCTGCGATATGCTTCCCACATCGTGCAATGCTGAGTGGCGGGTAATCATATCGGAGGACTTTTCGACATTCACCTACCAGTTGCTGAATTTTGGTGAGCTTCTTTTTGAAGGTGCGTTTGATATTTCAAACCCTGTCAACGAATAAGCATATTTGTTTCGCAGTGCCTCATAGAGGTACAAAAAAACTTCACAGGCATTTGACTCTTGTTAATTGACCGTTTCCGGCCACATTGTTTCATACATCCAGTTCACCAGCAGGTTTACAATGCCGTGATTGAAGTTGTGCCGCCAATAGGCACCGTCGTTGCGCACAGCGGCTGAATGCTCTCTGTCATTCACATAGATGAAAGCATGGTCGATGTTGGGCACAGACACAAACTGCGCCCGTCCGGGGTTGTAATGGTTAACGATGTCGGCGATGAGCTCGTGCTCATAAGGGTTAAAGGCGATGTATTCGCCTTGGCCATGCAGCGACAGCACATGGGCATTGGTTTGGCTCCAGGCCTTGAAGGGCTGGGTGTCCTGCAGTTGTTGCCAGAAAGTGTAGTGGCGGCCATTCAAATAGGCCCCATCTTCAAACCGCCAGTAACGATCAAGGAATTCAGCCATGTCCGGATCCTGCATCAGCTCTTCAGGGGTTTCTTTTTGGATAAGAAAGCGGTAATAAAAGTGTATGGATAGTTCGTGGTTGGCCTCATTGACGAGATAGTCCTGCCCAAGGATCAGTCGTTGCATCCGGGTTTGTTCGATAAGGTATTCGAACCACGGCCGGGCAACCGTTCCAAACACAATGATGCCTCTGGGATCAAAATCCGTTTGCATGAGTGGAGCCTGCACCCCACCCATCGAATGGCCGAAAACAAAGACGTTGTCGTGATCAATGAAATCATATTTTTTGAGCACATTGAAAGAAGCCTCAAACAGCTGCACCTCCGTGAACAAATCCATGTCGCTGCAACGGCGATTGCTGCGCGAATCACCAATACCGGCTTTCTCCGTTTTTATCACAACAAAACCCCGTTCGCTGATGCCTTCAAGGAGCTTACGCACCGGACTCAGGTCGCTCATATTGTCCATTGACACACAGGTGTAGCCCTGTATAAAGAACAGCGCCGGATAAACACCCGGCTCTTCCGGCCTGTGTATGATGGTGCGCACATAGCCCCCGTCGAAGGCGAACTGGTCGTAGATCACCTCTGCGTACGGAGAGGTTTCCTTCGGGAAACCGCTCATCTTGCCTGTTAAGAGGATAAACTCACCATGGCGAATTATTTCAAGGTTCAGTGGATCACCCTCACCGTGTTTTTGAATAAATTCAACAAACCCTGAAACGCTGGCAGGACTGTAATCATTGGCTTTGACGATGATATCGCCTGGCAGCACCCCGATGACCTCAGCGGTGCTGCCTTCCACAACAAGTTGAACATAAACACCTTCCATTTCCTGCACATTATAAAGCTCCGCAATGGAGTCACACACTTCGAGCAGTTGGGTTCCGATGAAAGCCCGGCGGGGCAGTTCGGCCAGTGTGGTTTGTACTATGGCTGCAATGGCGATGAGGATGATTAAAGTTTTTGTTTTCATGGTTGAAAATGTTAGATGGTTCATGGTTCGGAGTTAGGAGTTTGTGGTTTCTAATTTGTGGTTTCTAATTTGTGGTTTCTGATTGATGACGTTTCTTCTTGGT
>SLDN01000165.1 GCA_007125275.1 Bacteroidales bacterium
AACCGCTTCCCGGAAGACTGGTATAATAGATCCAGCTTTTTTCCTGGCCTTTCAGATTATAGTCTCTGAAATTGCTTTTGCCATGCAAGAGCTCCCGGCCAATTTCGCGAAGTGCTGGTTCATCCCAATCAGATGAAGCAGAAAAGATGCTCTCATTCATCACCTGCCCCGGGTTTGGGTGGGCCAGGGCTACGCCATTGCGCGAAATGAGGAAAGCATAGCCGGTTTCAAATATCTGGACGTCCGTAACGATTTCTGTAAGGTAATCCAGTTCAACATCCACAGTTGCTATCCCTGCAAAGTGGCGCTCGCCATCAACCCGGTTGTAAAAAGGTACAGAATAGGTTGCCATAATGATTTCGCCACCTCCTTCATCAAAATATGGTTCAGTCCAATAGGGACGTTGAAGGATTTTTGGAATCTGATACCAGTCCATGTAGAAGTATTCATATTGAGGGCCTCCAAGCACAACGGAGCGAATGCTTGAATTGTCTTTGTAGGCATAGGGTGCAAAATATGTTCCTTTTTCAGGAAAGAAATCCGGTTCAAAAGCGATGATGGCTCCAAACACTTCTTCATTATTTTCGACGATGGATTCGAGCACTAGGTGTAAAGAGTCTTTATCAAACAAGCCCATTTCTATGGTTGTACTCACCATTTGAGGAATTTTTTCAAGCGGCAGAAGGATATGTTCAATGTCACTTTGCAGCGCTGATCCAATTTGAATGGCATTCTCACGGGCTGAATCCCTGATGATGTTTCTGTTAAAGTAGTAATAAACTGAAAGTAAGAATAAATAAACTGAAGGTGATCAGCAGTACACGTGTTATGATGCGAAACGATAATGTGTTTTTTCTGATCATATTGACTGTTTTACTTAATTACCGGCGTAAAAAATTCTTCGTATTTGAATGTTGAGGTGGCAGTGGTAAACTGTTCAATTATTTCAAGGGCTTTCTCAAAATCTTCCTGATTCAGATGCAGCCTGTCGGCATCGGATCCTTCTGCGGCTTGTTGTTCAAGAATTTTGTCGAGCATCCAGCGCTGGTGGGCAAAACTTGCAGGGATGTGTGCTTCGCGCATCAATTTTACGACGAGATCTATCGTGTAATCTCTGTTTGCTGCTGCGTGCTCCCAGCCCCTGAGCGTGGCATCCATAAAGGCTTTTAGGGCTACATTCTTTTCATTTAAAGTGTGCTCCAGCACATATAAGCCATCTTCAGGTACGTTGTAATTATAATCGGCCACAAAAAAGGTGTTGAGTTCTGAGTGATCTACTCCGGCGAGATATATGCGTTTGTATTCATTGTACCACATCACAGTCATTGCATCCAGACCTCCCATTAAAAAAAGATTCACAGAGCCAAGGATCGGCACCCACTTTACATTGATATTCCTTTCGGCCATCAGGCTGTATGGGACTTCCTGAAAGCCGCTCAACCACACACCCACGCTTTTTCCTTCAAAGTCTTCAAGTGTCTCTATGCCATGTGATTTGCGGCTTACAAACATAATAGCTGATTGTTGTGAGAGCTGACCGATATTGATGAGTTCCAGACCTTCAAAACGATTATTGATGGCTGTGATCAGGAAAAGCGAAATCACATCTGCCTGCCCGCTGATCAGGTATTCGAGGGTGTTGACTGTGGCTGTTGGATGAATGATTTCTACGTCAATGCCGGCATCATCGTAAAAGCCTTGGTCATAAGCAACATAATAACCCGCAAATTGCGCCTGAGGCAACCACTGTGCACCAAATACAATGGTTTCTTTTTCAGCTACAGCATTGAAAGTAAAAAAAACGAGGCCAATGAATAATGTGATGATTTTTCGGTATTGCATAAGCTATATTGCATTGTTTGTGAAATGTTTGTAAACATCATTAATCATCTGTCATCTAATTATGCAAGCTTTTTGGTCATGATCAGATGATTCTTGCCATTTTTGCGTTCGTATGTAACTTCGTCCATCGTTTTTTTGATAAGAAAGATGCCAAGCCCGCCAATTGGACGGTTCTCCACATCAAGGTTTATGTCCGGATCGGTTTTCTTGGTAGGGTCGTATGGCTGTCCGTCATCAATGATGGTTATAATCAACACATTGCCGGATTTTTCCATCAACAGTTCGATGTCGTGTTTTTCCTTATCAGTATAAGCATACTGGACCACATTGGTAAAGGCTTCTTCGAGTACGAGATTGAGCGACATCCCCAATACCATTGGTATTTCCCATTGTTCGGCAGTTTCTTCAAGAAAGCTGCTGATGCGCGTCAGCTCATCGAGTTTATTGTCCAATGTGATGGACCGGTTGAGTTTGGAATTCTTTATCATAGCTGAGATGAATGACTGTTTATCAGCAACGAAGTTAATAAAAGCATGTTAATTACCAAGCAATTTTACTGAAAACATCCATTGTTCGCCGGGGCCGTGTCCTGCTTCGAATTTGCGTGCATAGCCGGCTGACCAGGTTGTTTTCAAGTATGCGAGCAGCACCAGTTCGATATCGACCTGTGCTCCTGCGTTAAACACATTGCGGCGTGTCGGGTCGTTGTCAGGGTCAGTAAGC
>SLDN01000140.1 GCA_007125275.1 Bacteroidales bacterium
AATGTTCGTCACATAATCGCTGGGTATCATTAACTCAAGATCAGTCTCTACCTGGCATTCCGAAACCGGGTCGGGCATCTCGGTGGTTGATTTGTTTTCGGCAAACAACTCTTTGTACTCCTTCTCCCTAAGCTCAGTAAGTGCCTCATCAAGTATTTTCTGATATGTTTCAAACCCCAGCTCAGTTATGAAGCCGCTTTGCTCTGCACCCAACAGGTTTCCGGCGCCACGTATGTCCAGGTCGCGCATCGCTATGTTGAAGCCACTGCCCAGCTCTGAAAACTCTTCAATGGCCTTAAGTCTTTTTCTGGCTTCGCCGGTAAGCGTAAGCATGGGAGGCGACAATAGGTAGCAAAAAGCCTTCTTGTTTGTTCGGCCTACACGCCCGCGCATCTGGTGCAGATCACTCAACCCAAAATGGTGCGCATTGTTGATGATGATGGTGTTGGCATTTGGGATGTCGAGCCCCGACTCAATGATTGTGGTTGACACAAGTACGTCAAAGTCGCCATTGATAAAGTCTACCATTATTTTCTCCAGCCGGCTGCCTTCCAGCTGCCCGTGGCCTATGGCAACGCTCACTCCCGGACAGTTGCGCTCAATGATTGCTGCCACCTCAACAAGGTTGTGCACACGGTTGTGTACAAAAAAAACCTGCCCGCCCCGGTTGACTTCATACATGATGGCCTCCCTGATGAGCGCCTCATTGAAAACATGCACTTCCGTAATGATGGGGTATCTGTTTGGTGGCGGGGTGTTGATATAAGACAGATCGCGTGCACCCATCAACGAAAACTGCAAGGTACGCGGAATAGGCGTTGCCGTCATGGTGAGCGTATCTACATTGACCCGCAGCTGCTTGAGTTTTTCTTTGGATGATACGCCAAACTTCTGTTCTTCGTCAATGATCAGCAGTCCAAGGTCTTTAAAGCCTACATCCTTGCTAAGCAGCCGGTGGGTGCCGATAAGAATATCCACGCTGCCATCTTTTGTGCCTGCCAACACTTTTTTCTTCTCGGCCGCACTCCTGAAACGACTTACATAATCAATCTTACACGGAAAGTCTTTCAACCTGTCGGTAAAGGTGTAAAAATGTTGTAAAGCAAGGATGGTTGTCGGCACGAGCACGGCAACCTGCTTCGAGTCCGTAACGGCTTTAAAGGCCGCCCGTATGGCCACTTCCGTCTTGCCAAAACCCACGTCACCACATATTAGCCTGTCCATCGGACTCGCGAACTCCATATCTTTTTTTACATCCAGCGTGGCCTTTTCCTGGTCAGGCGTGTCTTCATATATAAAGCTGGCCTCGAGCTCATGCTGCAGGTAGGAGTCGGGCGAAAAGGCAAACCCCTGTTGCGCTTTTCGTTTGGCATAAAGGCGAATGAGATCGGTCGCAATGTCTTTGACCTTTTTCTTTGTCTTGCTCTTGAGCCTGTTCCATGCATTGGACCCCAGCCGGTGCAAGCTGGGCTCGGTGCCTTCCTTGCCTGTATGTTTTGCGATGCGATGCATGCTGTGTATGCTCACATACAAAATGTCGTTGTTTTTGTATATCAGGCGTATGGCCTCCTGTAAGCGACCGTTGACTTCAATTTTCTCCAGACCACTAAAAATCCCGATGCCATAATCAATGTGTGTCACATAGTCGCCCGGCTTCAAGCTGTGAAGCGATTTTATGCTCAGTGCCTGCTTGCCCGGAAACTTATCGCGGATGCGGAATCGATGGTAGCGGTCAAATATCTGATGGTCAGTGTAGCAGGCGATGCGCTGATCATGGTCGATAAAGCCTTCGTGTAAGCTAAATATTATTGGCCGGTGAAAGAGTGTTTCGTCACGATCATCGGCATCTGTAAGGCTCTCAAATATACTTTTTACCCTTTCGACCTGCTTTTGGGTGTCGTAGAGGATAAAATTCTGCTTGCCCTCTTTGATGTTTCTTTTCAGACTGCGTATGAGCAATTCAAACTGCTTGTTGAATTCGGGCTGTGGAGAAAAACTGAAGCGGACACCCAAACCTGAATTTACGGAAAGATGAGGCCGCCGGAACTCCACAACGCGGCGCTTTATCAACGCATCTAAAACTTGCCCGTGATCAGCATATTGCTTGGGGGGTGTTTCTTCGTCCTGGCTTGCATTTCGTATAACTTCAAGGCAAAAAGTGGTGTCTTCAAGCCAAACCAGACTTGTTAAAGGCATGGAGTCGGGCAGAAACTCCGTGCTTTCTGTTTCGAGAGACAATGCGTGAATGTCCGGAAGAATACTGACCTTTTCGAATACCTGTGCCGATAATTGGGTTTCGGTGTCAAAGCTTCTCAGGCTCTCTACAGTATCGTCCATTATCTCAATGCGAAAGGGCAAATCATTGGAAAAGGAAAACACGTCAATGATCCCGCCTCTTAATGAAAACTGACCGGGTTCAACCACGAAGTCAGCGTGTTCGAACCCGTAGTCTATCAAGACCTCCATGATAAAGTCGACCGACAGCTTATCCTCTTTGTTGATTTGCAAAACATTGCTTGTGAGGGTTTTGCGGGCAAGTACCTTTTCGCTGAGCGCTTCAGGGT
>SLDN01000089.1 GCA_007125275.1 Bacteroidales bacterium
AGGCTTTCTTAGTAGCGGGGGCAAGATTCGAACTTGCGACCTTCGGGTTATGAGCCCGACGAGCTACCTCTGCTCCACCCCGCAGTGTTTTGTGAGTGCAAAGATACAGTTTATTTCTTTATCTGCAAATACTTTTTACTGTTTTTTTAAAAGCAGTACCTTTGCAGAAAATATTCGTCATCCATCCGGCGCATTATAGTCAATGACATTCAAAAGCTTACAAGGCTTATAAACAGAATAAATCCATGCACAAATCAGGCTTCGTAAATATCATCGGGAATCCAAATGTTGGAAAATCAACATTGATGAATGCCCTTATGGGAGAAAAATTATCTATCATAACACCCAAGGCACAAACCACCCGGCACAGGATACTGGGGATTGCCAATGGCGAGGATTACCAGATTGTGTTTTCGGATACGCCGGGCATCCTGACACCAAAATACAAGTTACAGGAACAGATGCTGTCATTTGTTAAATCAGCCCTCGAGGATGCCGATATTTTTATCGTGCTGACCGAAATCGGGGAAACCATTCAACATCAAGACATCCTGGATCGCATACAAAAGTCAGGCATCCCCGTGCTATTGCTTATCAATAAAATTGATCTGGCCCAGCAGGAGGAGGTCGTACGCAGCATTTCCAGATGGGAAAAAAAGTATCCGCAGTGGCGTGTGCTGCCCATATCGGCCCTCAATAGCTTTAACATAGATGCGGTGCTCAATAAAATAATGGAACTGCTGCCGGAAGCGCCCCCATTTTATTCGAAAGATGACATCACCGACCGTCCGATGCGGTTCTTTGTAGCCGAAATGGTACGAGAAAAAATACTGATGAACTATCAGCAGGAAATCCCCTACTCTGTTGAGGTAGAGGTTGAATCATATAAAGATGAGGAGAAACTGGTTCGTATCCGCTGCAATATCCACGTTGCGCGCCAGAGCCAGAAAGGCATCCTGATCGGGCACCAGGGACAGGCACTGAAGAAGATCGGCACCGAAGCCCGGAAAAGCATTCAGGATTTCATAGGCAAAAAGGTTTTCCTGGAGCTCTATGTGAAGGTCAGCAAAAACTGGCGGGAAAACGATATTCACCTCAAACGATTTGGGTATAAGTAATTGTAGGTTACGGGTTCGGGGTTCGGAGTTCGGAGTTTGTAATTAGTAGCGTCAGCGTAGAATCTCTTCACATTCACACTAAACAAATAAACGATTAAACAAATAAACAAATAAACAAATAAACAAATAAACGATTAAACAAATAAACGATTAAACAAAAAACAATGTCAAACATATTAGCACTTGTGGGCCGGCCCAACGTTGGCAAATCAACATTATTTAACCGCTTGACCAAGCAGCGGATGGCCATCGTGGATCCCACCTCGGGTGTGACACGCGACCGCCACTATGGCAAGTCAGACTGGAACGGAATAGAGTTTTCCGTCATAGATACCGGCGGCTATGTCACCGAATCTGACGATCTTTTTGAGCAGCACATACGGATACAGGTCGATATTGCACTTGAGGAAGCCGATGTAGTGCTTTTCATGGTGGATGCCATGGAAGGCATCACCCCGATGGACGAAGAGATGGCTGACAAGCTGCGGCGCAGCGGGAAGGATTATATCCTGGTGGCCAACAAGGCTGACAACAGCAGGATTATGAACGACGCCTCGGTGTTTTTTGGTCTGGGTGTCGACCAGGTATTCCCGGTCTCATCGATCAATGGCAGCGGCACGGGCGACCTGCTCGATGAAGTGGTAAAGCTGATGATAAAAGCACCTGAAGAGGAACCTGAAATCAACGTTCCCCGTTTTGCTGTGGTTGGCCGTCCAAACGTTGGGAAGTCGAGCCTCGTGAATGCATTGCTGGGCAAAGACCGTAACATTGTAACCAACATCCCCGGCACCACGCGCGACTCCATCTACACGCGCTATAACCAATTTGGCCTTGATTTCTACCTGGTAGATACAGCAGGTTTGCGAAAAAAAGGCAAGGTAACGGAAAACATCGAGTTTTACTCAGTGATGCGATCAGTGCGCGCCATTGAGCTGGCCGATGTTTGCCTGCTCATGGTCGATGCCACCATGCCGTTTGAGTCGCAAGACCTGAACATCTTCACTCTTGCAGCCAGAAACAACAAAGGCGTCGTGATCCTTGTAAACAAATGGGATCTGGTCGAAAACAAAGACCACAACTCCGCAAAACATTACCAGGCCCACATCCTTGAACGCATTGCCCCGTTTACCGATGTACCCATCATTTTTACGTCCATCCCAACGAAACAGCGGGTATTAAAAACCATTGAAGAGGCCATCAGGGTGTTTCACAGCCGCCGGCAAAAGATATCGACGAGCAAGCTCAACGACATGATGCTTCCCATCATTCTGAGAAACCCGCCACCGGCAACCAAAGGCAAGTACATCAAAATCAAATATGTGACCCAGCTGCCAACCCACTATCCGTCCTTTGCTTTCTTCTGCAACCTGCCGCAATATGTGAAAGAGCCTTATATGCGGTTCCTGGAAAATAAGATCAGGGAAAACTGGGATTTTACAGGA
>SLDN01000030.1 GCA_007125275.1 Bacteroidales bacterium
TGCCCCTCAGCGCATAGGCTTCTCCCACGTATTGGTCATACACTGCACGGGTAATGATGCCGTCATTGATCAGCATTTCTTCATTTGCTTCCATTCCCTCAAGGAACATGTTCACCCTGTTCACGGCAGCATATATCTGTGCCCACAGGTTGTTCACCTCGTTTGAAGATGGATCAAGGTTATGCAACCATGTTTGATAAGCTGTTACACCATTGGTTTGAATATTCAGAAAGTGGTCACTTCTGATGGAGTTATACACCTGGTAACGTCCGCCGAGGTACTGACCACTTTTGAAAGCAGCATACATGCCAAGCAGCTGGGCTTGAACCCGCTCAGGGGTGTCAAACACCGATAACTCCGAGAGACTTGTCTCAGGTACTGGCGCAAGGTTTTCGTCAAAGCACGAATTAAAACCGGTTGCCAGGAATACCAGTATTAAAGTATTTATGATTGTTTTTTTCATGATATGTCAGTTTTAAAATTTAGAAAGAAATGTTTGCACCAAAAGAGATCGTTCTTGCCTGGGGAACGGTATTGCGGTCAATACCAGGGGTCAGGTTTGCACCACCCATTGAAGAAATTTCGGGGTCTGTACCACTATATCCGGTAATGGTGAGTGCGTTGAACACCTGCATATAGACACGGGCACTTGAAATACCGGCGTTTCTCAGGAAGTCATTCCTTAACGTATATCCTATGCTAAAGTTCCTTACTTTCAGATAATCGCCTCTTTCCACATTCTGTGACTGAACAATTGTGTTTCCATTTGATACGTTATCACCCCATACAGGCCTTGGAATATCGGTTTCGTGACCGGGTTCCCTCCAGTAGTTATGATAAACATACTCCTGGTAGTTCCAGCCCGGACGGTGGTCTCTCAGGCCGGAAAGACTTCCATTGTAAACATAAAAATCAAGGGCAAATGTAAGGCCAAGGTTCATATCCCAGTTCTTGTAACGGATTGAATTATCTAAACCACCGTAGAATTTGGGGATTGGACTGCCAAGCGCAACACCGTCATCATTGATGTTGATCGCATCAACCTCGTTGCCATCAGCATCTCGCCAGCCGCCTTCAACGCCAAATTGTTCCCATTCACCACCGGCATGACCATAATAAACAACCGTGTAAGAACCGTCTTCATTCGGACGACGAAACATGCGTCTGCCGGTATCAGGACATACACCCAGTGTTTCTACGCCCCATATCATTCCGATAGGATAACCTACCAGCGTACGGTTTGTGGTTTCCAGGTGTGTCGTTCCAACCAAAAAGTCAATCCCGTCTGCAAGGGCTGTTACTTCATTTTCCAGGTAAGTAATGTTGAAATCAGTTACCCATGAGAAGTCCCTGGTTGTTACGTTATAACTGGTTAGTGTAAACTCGAAACCCTGATTCATCATAG
Organism: Bacteroidales bacterium; assembly: GCA_007125275.1. Next base: position 1,406 of record SLDN01000030.1, read on the forward strand.
AACCAATGTTCTGTGGCAGAACGTTTCCGGGGATCCCTTTGGAAGGTGCCTGCGGAACATTAAGGATCAAACCATCAATATCGTTGTGGTAATAGCCAAGGTCAAACTGCAGCCTGTCATTCAGGATGCCAAATGACAAGCCAAGGTCCATTTTATTGCTGGTTTCCCATTCGAGCTCAGCATTACCTGCCTGTGTAAAGAAAAGGGTAGCATCGTTGTTATAAAGGCCCGCTCCATAAAGAAATAGAGATGCATAACTCGATACACCGCTGATGTTACCTACCTTACCGTAGCTGGCTTTCAGACGCAGGTCTGAGAAGAAATCCGCAAGGTTGCTGCTGGCAAAGAATCCTTCTCTCGACAGGTTCCACATAACAGATGCTCCACCGAAGTTACCATATTTGTTGCCTTCAGCCAATCCTGAATAACCGTCACGACGTCCGCTGAGTTCAAGAAAATATTTACCATCCCAGTTCATGTTCACACGGCTGAAGAAAGAGATGAAGTAGTTTTCAAACAGGAACTGTGTTGTTGGCACGTCTTCTTCTAACCAGTTACCCTGGAAGTTGCGGAAGAACGGGTCGCCGAGGTCAAACCTTGCAGCACCCCAGCCGTTGAATTGTGAATGCTGCTCTTCCGAACCCAAAAGAATATTAACATTCAGGTTGTCAGCAGCGGTGAACATATAGTTCAACGTATTGGTCCAGTTCCAGCGGTTTCTTCGATCAAATATATGGAAAACATTTCCGTTGGATGAATATCCATCACCATGACCTGGTGCCCAGAATTGTTTTGACTCGAGCGAATTGTTATCTAAACCGAAAGAGGAACGGAACACCAGTCCTGGCATTGGTTCAAGTTGCATGCTCAGGTTACCGATGATCCTGTCGCCTTCAGCAGTTGAATAATTGTTATCCTGCAGCCACACGGGGTGGAAGAAACCTACTGACTGAAGGTTTTCAAGGCGGCCAATGGTGTTTGCACCAGGCTGAAGGTTATAATCACCTTCTGCCCTGATGAAGTTTCCATCTTCATCAAACGTAGCAAAAGCGGGAACAACAGGGGCATTGACTATGGCCAGCCTGCCCAGTCCGGCAGTGGCAAAGTTCGATCCAGCACGCGATCCGGTTTGTGGTGAGTTGGTAA
>SLDN01000039.1 GCA_007125275.1 Bacteroidales bacterium
AAATCAAAAACTCTTCACCTTCCTCTGCCAGAAAAGAATTTTGAAAGACCGTTCTTGCCTCACTTTTAAAAGCCTTCATATCCTTGTAGCGGGCAGAATAATGCCCCAGAAGCAGCTTTTTTACACCCGCTTTGTTGGCAAGGGTGGCTGCTTCGATAGCGGTGCTATGTGTTTTCTCACGCGCTATCTCAGCCTTGTCTTGCAAAAAAGTCGCTTCATGATAGAGAAGGTCAACCCCTCTGACTTGCTCAATAAAATCTTCCGTATAAGCTGTATCTGAACAAAATGCATAGCTGCGTCGCGGGGGTGGGTCGGTGGTCAGTTCGCTGTTGGGAATTACCTCACCGCTTGAGGTAATAAACTCGTTGCCTTGCTTTATGCCGGGTATGGCATTAGGGGGGATTTGATATTGGTGTATGCTGCTCTTTTTTATGTTTCGATCTTTTCCTTTTTCTTTGAAAAGAAAACCATACGTGATGATGCGGTGCTGCATGGGGATTGTATGTACTGTCAGCAGGTTATCATCATAGATCAATTCTCCCCCTTGCCGGAGTTCGTGAAAAACAACATCAAAAGAAGGCTTGAGCTCTGATATTTCGTATTGCAACCTTATGATCTCTTCCAGCCCGGGTGGTGAATACACGTGCAGCTCTTTTTTCCTGGCGAGCAGGTGGAAGGTAAACAGCAATCCGGGAAGACCGAGATAATGATCGCCGTGCAGGTGTGAGATGAAGATGTGGTTGATCTTCATCAGGGGCACTTTCATGCGTCGCAGCTGCATCTGGGTGCCTTCGGCGCAGTCGAGCAGGTAACGCTTGTTATGATATTGCAATAGCTGTGCCGTGGTGTGGCGCAGAGATGTAGGTGTGGCAGCAGAGGAACCCAGAATGGTGACTTTAAAGGTTTCAGACATCTCTCTTGTCTTTTATCTGAACAGCCTCAAAACGTCGTTGAGGTTTACCAGCAGTATCAGTGAAAACAGCAGCAACATACCGACCATCTGGGCATATTCCATGAACTTGTCCGGGGGCTTTTTCCCAATGATGATTTCATAAAACAGGAACATCACATGACCTCCGTCAAGTGCCGGTATGGGCAGGATATTCATCACTGCCAGAATAATTGAGAGGAAAGCTGTCATGGTCCAGAAATGCGTCCAGTCCCAGGTAGGGGAAAAAATGCCGCCTATAGTGATGAAACCGCCGAGGCTGTCGCGTGCGCTGACTTCAGGCCGGAAAAGCAGTCCCAGGTCTTTGAAATAGTCCCTGGACGTTGTATAGGCTTTTGTGATGCCTGCGGGGATGGCAGCAAAAAAGTTGTAATTCCTGGTTTCTGTTTCAAATATCTCATGGGGGTCTTTCAGGTAAGCGCCAATCTTGCCATCTTGTGATATTTTGATGTCTAGTTCAATTATTTCGCCGTCCCGTTCAACCATGAGGATGGTTTCTTTCCCTGCGTAATCGCCAACGATTTGAGCAAAATCATGAAAGAAAAGGGTTTTAGTCCCGTTGATGCCCATAATCCGGTCGCCGCGCTGAACCCCGGCTTCGCGGGCAGGTGATCCTGCCACAAAGTCTTCCACAATAAATGGAACGCCTTCAGAAATGAAGCCCCTGCCACGGGCTGAGATCAGACGACCAAAAAAATCATCAGGCACGGAGAGCCCGACGATCTCGCTATTGCGGCGAACCGTAACCTCCCTGATGTTGCCCCTGCTAAAACCAAGCATCATCGAACTCCAGTCTCCGGGTTCTTCGCCATTCAAGGCAATGATGTGATCCCCTGTTTGAAAGCCGACCTCATGCCCCAGAGGACCCGCGGCAATGCCATACTTCAGGTTCTCCACAGGCAAATACTCTTCGCCATTGATAACCAGCATAAAGACATAAATCAATGCTGCCAGCACAATGTTGAAAAAGACACCGCCAACCATTACGATCAGGCGCTGCCAGGCAGGCTTTGACCTGAATTCATGGTCTTTTGGAGGCTGCTTCATTTGTTCCTTGTCCATCGACTCATCAATCATCCCGGATATCTTGACATAGCCGCCAAGGGGCAACCAGCCCATCCCATATTCTGTTTCGCCCCTGCGGAACTTAAAAAGAGAAAACCAGGGGTTAAAAAACAGGTAAAACTTTTCTACCCGTATCTTGAACAAGCGAGCGAAAAGAAAATGACCATATTCGTGTATGATGACCAGTATGGAAAGACTTAGGAAAAATTGCAGTGCTTTTATCAGGATGTCCATATTAAAAGGAAATGAAATTGTCTAAATGATGATAATAAATATTTGAATTACTAAAGGCATGCAAAATTATTAAATAATTCAGTACGACCTAACATCTGATTGCTAAACACCATTGACAATCGACAATCGATAATCGGCAATCGGCAGTTACCCTGCTTCCATAACTAACGATTTAAAGGCCGAATTGTTTTGATGGCTTCATTTGCGCGGGCTCTTGTCAGGGTATCTGTTTCAATGATGTCATTCAGCCCGGGATGTTCGCAAGGAGGTATGTTTGCAATGCTTTTTTCAATAATCTCCGG
>SLDN01000088.1 GCA_007125275.1 Bacteroidales bacterium
GTTTCCCCCGCTTACCACGCCTAAAAGCGGGTGTCCAATAACCGCCATTATTGGACATTGTGTTACTATAGTGTTATACTAGCCGCGTTATTATCCCCCAAAAAGGAGTTCACGATATGAAATTACGTCAGACTTCAGAAGCTCGAGGCGGGCGCGTCTACACATCCCTGAGGCTCAAGGCTGAAAACCGCAGAGCAGCCGAGCGGCTTCTCGCCGAGGATCCCCACTTCGAGACCTTGACCGAGGCGATCGAATGGCTCATCGAAGAGGGAAGGCGCGCAACCGGAGATCAAGGGGCTGTTCCAGACGCTGAAGCCAGGGGCTACGCGGCTGGCCTTCGAAGGGGAGAGCGAGCAGCTCGGGAGGCGATTGTCCGAGCGCTCGCGAATCTCTAGGGATCCAAATCGGCCAGCATTTTGAACTCGAGCTCCCGGTCACGACGAACCTGCTCAGCCTCGAGGATTTGAGCATCCTCCTTCAACGCTTCGCAAACGCCATCGTCCCCCTTTTGCCAGAACTCTTGTTCCCGGCGGTTGATGGCTTGGATCTCTGACTCCAGTTCAGCGTCAGTCATTTTCGCTAGCCCGGTAGTCATTGCCTTTTTTCGAGCGCGCACTAACCAGCGCTTCTCTTGGAGACGTACCGGATCGCTAGCTTCAAGGGCAACATCGTAACCGGCACGCAGCTCGGCTACAAGATCCGCGCCAACATAGCCAAAGGGCGCATCCTTCCCGGCATTCCCCGCGCGCTTGTGCATTGCGCGAGCGAATTCCCGGGCTTCCTCTATAGTATCCTTCCGGATCACTGCCAGCCCGGTCGGTATATGGGTCACAGCTATTGCCTTGGGCGCATTCGGAGCTCGATGAACCGCATAAAGCCCAGACCGAGCGATCGCGTCAACGTCCATGTGCGCCTTCTGGTATGCGATTCGTATCTTTTTCTTTTCGGTCATTTTCGCGATCCCCATTCACAACCGGAGGATCGGAAGATCTTCCGGAGCTGGGTGTCGATGTGGTTGTCGTTTGCATACTCGTACAAATCGCGAACCAGACGCCCATCCACAGGGTGGATCACGCTCCAGACTTCCCAGCGAAAACGCTCTGGCGAGTATCCAAGGTTTCGACAACGGGCTTCGATGCTGCAAACGTCCAGTTGCGCGACTTCGAAGGCGCGCTGCATTCGCTCAGCGTGTTCCTTTTTGATCTTGCTCATGGCTGCCTTCTCCTTCTGTTTCTGTGATGTAGTCTCCGCGAATGCAACTACAGGGGCTTACCCCATCGCATTCAGCCTCTTCGCATTCGAAGCAGAAGTCCGGATTCTCCATGTCGTCGGAAGCGACGATCTCGAAACATTCAAGGCATCTACAATAGGTATATCCGCTCATGTCAATTTCCCCTTGCCTTTTGACGCGTCGACCACCAGGGGTAGTAGGCGAAAGGTACGTCGATCCATCGCCTACCGTCCGCTGTGCTCACGAACGCCTCGAAGTAAAATCCGTGTTTCTCGACTAGCACGCGAGCCTCTGGTGTATCTAGCACGTATAGATCGCTTTCGTGGCTGTCGTAATCAAGGCCAGCTTCTACAGCGTCTTCGTAAAGGCTTTTTTCGCTCATGTCGTGAACTCCTCTTTCCCGTTTGGGCTGGCCAGATCGCCTCTGTGCCAGGCCACAATATTGGCATCGCGATCCGTCCCCGGGGGAACGTCTCGCTCCTGCTCGCGATCCTCCTCCGTGTAGGCTCGGCAGCGTCCGCAATAACGCCAGCGCTCATCACCGATTCCCACGACGAGGATCCGCCCTCCGCAGAGATGGATCTCTCCGGCCTCGTCAGCGCGATCATCCATCTTGCGAAAGCACGCCTCCTCATCTACCAGGCTCTCCAGCTCAGCGAGCAGCTCGTCCACGTCGAGATGCTCCCACTCGCCGACCAGCATCATCGAGAGCCCTTCGCGCCACCTCTCAGCACCTCTGATCTCTATCTCTAGACGATCGTCTTCGCTCATCTGAGATACGATCGTCTTCGCTGCCTCTCTTAGTGTATCGCTCATGTCATCTCCTCTCTTTTCCATTTGAATGTGTATCGGTGCTCTCGATTACCATCCCCGATCCGCTTGCGTATATCGCTAGGAGCTCCCCAGCGAGCTCTCCATCCTCTAGGGCCATGCGCTTTAGTTTTCGGATGGCTGCCTTCGGGGTACGCGCCTGCACGATCGCGACTACGCGGGCCCGATGGGTGATTTTCCATTCCATCATTTGAGGATCTCCTCTATCGAGCGTCTCTCATCCTCCGGATCCCAGTTATCTAGCCAATAACCGGACAACAAGCGCACGTCGGGTGCCTGAATCCATTCGATCCAGGCATCCGATGCTCCGTTGCCCAGCTTGGATCCCGCGTAGGCGAGCGCTTGTTCGCGAGCGTCGGTTAAATCCCGCGCTAAAATCGTTTTTGAGTTCGATCCGTTCCTCCAGATCATGTACCCGTGTACCTCGGATCCCGGCAGATCCTCGGGATCACACCATTCGTTCGTGCGTCGATCCAAA
>SLDN01000093.1 GCA_007125275.1 Bacteroidales bacterium
AGGGCATGCACGTCATTTATGCGCTCAACGACATCATCCCCGTCCGCGCCATTGCCAATGAATCTGATTCTATCGCGCTGGAAATCAATAATAACTACATCACATCCTCAATCGAAAGCACCCTCGAATACGACTGGCAAGCCGACAACCACGGTTGGCAGCACATCAAAGTGATCGCTTACGGCGAAGATGACGAAACCGCCGAAGCCGAAACCTTTGTCTTCGTGCGCCAAGAGGTCCCCGTTGCTGAACTGCCGGATGATGTCATGATCGGCATCAACTACATCGACGACAACACCGTTACCCTGGTGCTGCACGACCCGCCGGCACTTAAAGAGTTCGCTTTTCTGATCGGCGACTTTAACGAATGGGCGCTGGGCGACGAATACCAGATGAACCGCACCCCCGACGGAACGCATTACTGGCTTACCTTAGATGGACTGGAGGCTGATACAGAATATGGTTTTCAATATTTTGTTGATGGTGAGCTGCGTCTGGCCGATGCCTACACCCATAAAGTGCTTGACCCCAATTACGACCGTTGGATCAACGACTTCAACTATCCGGACCTCATGCCCTACCCGCACGATAAAACCAGTGGCCTGGTCAGCATCATGCACCCGGGTCGTCCGGCCTACGAATGGCAGACCAACGACTTTACCCCCCCTGCCCCTGAAGATATGGTGATTTACGAACTGCTGATCCGCGACTTTGTGGACACACGGGCCATCAAAACGTTGATGGACTCGCTCGACTACCTGCAGGCCCTGGGGGTCAACGTGATAGAGCTGATGCCGGTCAACCACTTTAATGGCAACGACTCATGGGGATACAACCCTGTGATGTACTTTGCCACCGACAAAGCTTACGGAACGCGCGAAGACTACAAGCGTTTCATTGATGCTGCCCATGAACGCGGAATGGCGGTGGTGCTCGACATCGTGTTGAACCACACCGACAACCCCTCACCCATGATACAGATGTACTTCGACAGCGATGCCGGCAGCTGGGGCCTGCCCATGCCAGAAAACCCCTGGTACCTGACTGATTGCCCCCACGAGCCCTGGTGCTGGTTCATCACCTTTGACCAGGACAGCGAATACACACATGAGTTTTTCAGGCGCGTAGTGCAATACTGGATCACTGAGTTCCGCTTCGACGGCTACCGCTTCGACTTCACCAAAGGCTTCACCAACCAGCAGAGCAGCGGACAAGGCTGGAACTACGACGCCGCCCGTGTCGCCAACCTTAAGCGCATCGCCGACCAGGTTTGGGAAGCGAACCCCAACGCCTACGTCATCCTGGAACATTTTGCGGCCAACAACGAAGAAAAAGAACTTTCAGACTACGGCATGCTGCTGTGGGGTAACATCACACACACCTACCAGGAAGCCGCCATGGGGTGGCTCAACGACAGCAACTTCGACTGGATATCCTACCAGCAAAGGGGATGGGACGACCCTCACCTCGTCGGCTATATGGAAAGCCACGACGAAGAACGCATCATGTACAAAAACATCACGTATGGGAATTCTACCAACCCAGATCATGACATCAAAGACATGAGCATCGCCCTGCGCCGTGCAGAGCTGGTGGCCGCATTCTACTTTCCCATTCCCGGCCCAAAAATGATATGGCAATTTGGCGAGCTTGGCTACGACTACAGCATCAACCACTGCCCTGACGGCAGCATTGACGATGGCTGCCGCACATCTCCCAAGCCCATCCGCTGGGACTATTACGACGACTGGCGCCGCAAGCGTGTCTATGACGTCTATTCATTACTCGCCAACCTGAAACAAGAACACGACGTGTTTCGCACCGACGACTATTCGCTCAGCCTTGGAGGTGCCATGAAACGCATCCACCTAAACCACGCATCAAACAATGTTACCGTATTGGGTAACTTTGGTGTCGCGGCCGGCGACATCAACCCGCATTTCCGGGAAACCGGCACGTGGTACGAATACTTCAGCCGCGAGCAACTGGAGGTGACCGACGTCAACCAGGCCATCACGCTGAAGCCGGGTGAATACCGCCTGTATTCCACTGTTGAATTCCCCGACCACGGCATTCCACTCAACAACGACGACATCACCGCACCGGAAACTGGTCATCTAAATATCTATCCCAACCCGGCAAAGAATTCGGTGAATATCGAATACCACCAGGAGATCAACAAACTGGAGATCATAGACATCCTCGGCAGGACGGTTAAGCAGTCAAACCCCGACGCTGCCTTTGTTAGCCTGCCCCTCGGAAACCTGCAGCCCGGCATTTACATTGTGAGGATCACAGCCGGTGATGGCACAGCAATGAAGAGGCTCCAGATAGTGGAATAAACCGGTGATTCCACCCCTGCCCTGCCTGTTTTACCAGCCAGGGGTTAATGTTAAACCTCTCCGGGTTTCTGTTAGGGGCCACAATCGTTTATCCCGCTCGTGCAGGGCTGTTCACGGTAAATCCTTTCGGGGTTTCTATTAGGGCGACAATCGTTTATCCCGCTCATGCAGGGCTATTCACGGTAAACCCTTTCG
>SLDN01000186.1 GCA_007125275.1 Bacteroidales bacterium
TACGGTGGAAACGGCCAGTACGGCAACAACGATTTTCCCGATCCTGCGCAACATGCCAAAGCCACCCAGGATGATGATCAGTGCGCTTACCACCATTATAATTGCTGAAAGGCCCGGGATGCCCACGCCGGCAATGCCAAAGTTGGTAGCCAGGCTGCCGGCCACCATGCTAACCCCGGCGATATTGATCATGCCTGTGATAAGGTTCAGCACCAGGAACATGGCCAGGTAAGGCCGGCCCAAACGGAGGTAGCCGTGCAGAATGCTTTCGCCGGTAGCAGCGGTGTAGCGCTGGCCATAACGAAAAAACGGATATTTAAATAAATTGATCAGCAATAAAATGCCCAACAACGACCATCCGTAGTGCGCACCAGCCTGTGTGCTGGCCACCAGGTGGGAACCGCCAATGGCTGCTCCGGCAAGAAGGATGCCGGGTCCGAGATACCTGTACATAATGCGATTTTGTTTGATTCATTAACAGTTTATTGAACAAAACAAAATCGCATAATGTTTGATCGATTTTACTTCAATGACTGGTCAGTCTATCAGCGATGACTCCCAAAAAACATCCAATGGCTTGTAGTACAGCCCCTGCTGTGTTCCGGCAAACACATGTTTTTCGCTGAAGACCAGGCGGTGAATCGCTTTACCCGGGCCGGGATCAAGGCCTTCTGTACAAAAAGGCACAAAATCAAGACCTGATTCAGTTAGTTTGATCTGCGTAATGTTGTATGTATCCCAAACAAGCAAGCGGTCATCCAGGCTGAACCCTTTTTGATGCCAGGGCTTAAAACCGGCTGGGAAGTTCGATGTCATTACTTCCCAGCTGCTGCCATCGTCGTAAGATACCAGAAGATCATCATCACCGAAACCAAGCAACATGTCGCCGTGCCTGATAAAGTCAAAGATACGGCCTTCAAAAACAAGCTTCCAGCTTCCATCAGGTGCAACCTTGTATGTATAGGGATTAAGTGAGATGAGGAAGCTCTCACCGCATGAATAGACACCTGTCAGATCGCCAAATACATAACCCTCTTCAATAGAGGACTCCAGGACATCATGAACGGAAACTTCGCCCGAAGAATCTTTTTCTACCCTGAACAAAAGCAAGCGTGGCTCTGCTGCATAAACTCCATCAATTTTGGGTCTATAAACCGTCATGAAGACATTTTGATCGTTTGAGACAATCACATCCCCCAACCAGGCAGGTGGGAAGTAAAACCTCCCAAAGTCAGGGAAATATTGTTTGATGTCAAACCCTGCATATTGATCAGGGTTTTCAGAATTGAAAACAAAAATCCATGATGATTCAATTTTTACAAAAAAATCTGCATTGATTTCTGTGGCCCATGACTCACTGAAGTTGCCCAAATAATAACTGTCTGACGACATATCTTCCAGTTCAACTTTAAACAGGAAGTTTTGAGCAAGGGCTGACAGCACATTTTCTGTCACATAAAGATTATGCACGCCTATGCTATGCATGCCGTTAACAGGCTCCCACAAAACAGCTTCTTCCTGTTCATCAGGTGGTTCTGGATCGTAATCTGAATCTTTTTCGCAAGCAGATAAAAGCAAGAACAAAAAAGCAATGAAAGGAACAATTTTCTTCATAACAGTCAATTTTATAATTAACAAATACACCAAAAAATTCATCATCTGATAAATTTTCAACATCCGTTCCAAAAATCATATATTCCTAATATTCAAATTATTATTATGCAATGAATGCAAGTATCTATTACAACATTGTGCGCTATCGTAACAAAATGTCCGAAAGTGTACAATTAAATTATTGTATTTTTGCATCAAAGAAAAAGCTATGCCTGAAAGCCAATACAGATATTTTCTTCGCATTTCATACCTTGGCACCAACTACCATGGCTGGCAAATTCAGCCCGGATCGATCACAGTGCAAGAGCTGGTGCAGGATGCATTTTCATTAATATTGCGCGAGAATACAAGTGTGATGGGCGCAGGCCGCACGGATACCGGCGTGCATGCCAAAGTATTTTATGCACACTTCGACAGCAGGCACACTGCTGAAGACTTCAACAAACTGCAGCTGCAGTTCAAAGTGAACCGCATACTGCCCCCTGATATTGCCGTGCACGAGATCATTCCGGTTATTCCTGAAGCACATGCACGTTTTCATGCCATAAGCCGCACGTATCAGTATTTTATTGCCTTGCAAAAAGACCCATATCAGTCACAGTTATCCTGGCTGCTTGAAAGAAAACCTGACGTTGGCAAAATGCAGGAAGCGGCAAAACGTTTGATACAGCACACAGATTTCGCAAGCTTTGCCAGATCCAATACAAACGTCAAAACCAATGATTGCAAAATTCACAAAGCGCTTTGGGAGCAGCAAAATCACATGCTGAAATTTGAGATCCGGGCTGACAGGTTTCTGCGCAACATGGTGCGCGCCATTGTGGGCACTAGCGTTGATGTGGGGCTTGGAAAAATCACACCTGATGATTTTGAAACCATCATCCGGAGCAAAGACAGA
>SLDN01000131.1 GCA_007125275.1 Bacteroidales bacterium
GACGGGGCTGTAGCCGTCTCCCAGGAAGCCGGGATGCGTCGGCAGGTCAACAAATTTGCCTTCATCATCATAAATCGGTATGGCTGGTGTGCGGAATAAGGCGTAGCGCACCACGCTGCCGCCATTTCCCCCAAAGCCGTCGCCGCTGCTGCCAATAATATCGTTATCGCTTCTCGACATATTGATGTTGCTTCCCAGCCTTATTCGCTCATTTATTTTGCTGTTCAGGCTCATGCGTCCGGAATACCTTTCGTAATTGCTTCCGATAATGATTCCTTCCTGTTCAAACATATTTCCTGAAACCATATATGTCAGGTCATCAGTGCCGCCGCTAACGGAGATGTTGTGGTTCATGATTACGCCCCTGCGAAAAATGGCTTCCATATGATCAATGTCGGGAAATGTTGATGCCAGGTCGTTATCTATGAGTTTGCGGAGGAGTACCGGGTTGGTAACAAAAGCATTGTCGTTGTTGGCTGCTTCGTTATACATCTCAATGTACTGGTCGCGGTTTGTCATCGGTGTTAGGCCGCCATGCTGCTGGAACCCCATTTGGGTAGAGAACTCTATCCTTGGCTCACCTGACTTGCCCTGGCGTGTGGTGATCAGAATCACTCCATTGTTGGCGCGTGCGCCATAAATGGCAGCCGATGCCGCATCCTTGAGGATGCTGATTGACTCAATATCGTTGGGCGACAGCGTCCTGAGAGCATCTGTTGTAGGTACGCCGTCAACGATGTACAAAGGGTCGTTGCTGCTGTTGATAGACCCCACACCTCTGATGCGTACGTTTACCCCTTCGCCGGGCATGCCGGTGTTGTGTGTGATGTTGACGCCGGATGCCCTTCCTTGCAGTGCCTGATCGGCACCGCCAACCGGCAGCATCCTGAGCGCTTCTGAATCGATGCTGGAAACAGCTCCGGTCAGGTCAACCTTGCGTTGAATGCCATAGCCTATCACTACAAACTCATCCAGCAAACGAATGTCTTCTTCCAGAACAATGTCGATAATCTGTTGCCGGCCAATCTCTACCTCCCGACTGATATATCCCATGAAGCTGAATGCCAACACCGGGGTGTCGACATCGCGGGGCAGGGTAAACCGGTAAGTGCCGTCAAAATCAGTGGTTGTGCCTATGGTTGTACCTTTTACAATTACAGTAACCCCCGGAATCCCCATCCCTTCAACATCGGTTACTCTTCCGCTTACCTCAACCGGGTCGCTGTTCTGACCCGGAAGAAGCAAGGGACACCAAAACAACACAACCAACAAAAAGCTTATCTGTTTAACAGTTTTCATGTTTTGATCTTTTGTGTTGACAATTTCAATCTTGTCACTTCTGATATATATTTTGAATACAATTGCTTTATGACAACCTGGCAATGTGCCATGGTTTATTATCTCAAAATGCCTTATTCACGGGCATAAGAAACCACTACTTCGCCGGCATAATACTTGCCATTTCTTTTAGTCAGTTTAAGCTCCTGGGGGATCTCCACCACAAGCAATGCCTCATGACCCGGAATGCTGACCGATGTAATGTCAGTGACCTGTTCTTTGAGCACTTTGTTGGAAATGACATCATACAAGTATACCGGGCCTCCGTTAAAGTGATAGTTTATTTCTTTTTCTTCACTATAGGGATTGTAAATCAGGTATGTAGGATATGCGTCATCCCTAAAAAAGTCGGTAGCCAGGCAATTCAGCCTGAGTATTCTCTCGACATTGGTTTTTTCAATGATGGCACCGAATATCCCTACATGGGCTGATCCATACAGGCTGAACACGGAAGCATCGGGGTTTCCTTCAACCCAGAGGGGGCCGTCGCCGGTAGCTACCGGTGAAACACCCTGCAGTTCATCTTTGCCGAGATGATCGGTTTTTTTAAGTCCTTCATATGCGATCACATTTCTTGTCAGGTTTTTCTTTTCCGGCAGGTATTGATGTTGATCCGGAATCTCATTTGGATAAAACAGCCTGGCGGCATTAGCGGCATTGAGTATCCACTTGCCAATGGTTTCAGCATATTGAGGGGCGTAGCGCACCATTGGCACCAGGGGCCACGCCATATCGAAGGTATTCATCAGGAAGGCAAAGCCGCCGTCGTGCGACCAGCTTCCCTGCAATCCATGTACGTCGTAATCACCCCAGCGGTCGTTGATGATGCCCCAGCCATATCGGCCGTTTTCTGCGTGGCAACCATCGAAGGTCCAGTCGAGAATCATGTGAAAGTCATAATTGCCTCCGTGTTCGGCATTGAGCCTGGCGGCGGTATAGGCACCAAAGGGCATCAGGACTTCATAAAAACGGCTTTCCTTTTGTGATAACAGAGCCTGCATGGCTGCGTGTGCTCCCTCGAGGAATCTGGTCTCGCCAAATTTGTGATAGGCGCTGAGCAATAGCCAGGCATGGCCTGCAGCAGCGTCTTCCTGGAAAGGAATATGGCTTCGCTTGCCTTCCATAGAAGAATAATCAAAGTAGGAATAATGATAGTTGCCTGCCAGCACCGAATCGGCTTTGTAGAACTGCCCGGCTATCATGTGCATGATGCTGTCAGTGCGCTCCACCTCAGGGAAAAGGTCACCAACGGCGTAATACAATAAGTTGGGGAATACATCATACCACCAGTCACGCGCATAACCGCCACCCAGATGTCCAACCCTGTCAGAAGTGTTGTTCATCACAATGTTCCAGCCATTATCACTGTTAAAGTAATTCTGAGCCATTTTTACATAATTGAAACCATCCTGATTGGTTTTATCAATGCCGTTAAGCCCGGCACTCATAATGGCTCCCAGGCTATTGATGGCCTCATGAAACTCACCGCCATGCACATGAACACCCTGGCGCACATCACCAATGGCTGTATATAAGCCAAAGGTTTGCTGGGGAAAATTCCGCTGACTGTCGTCAAGCCAGATAAAAGGGAGATGTTCACCTTGCAGGCTATGATCGAAAACATAACGATCATAGCTCTTGCTCGTTTCATGCCAGTCAAGCATCCGGTAAGGTTCCGGCAGGAAGGGCATCTCGTCAACCCTGCTGATACTGAGTTGCTCAATGCGATCATCTGTTTTGCACGAAGAAATCAGAAATATGGCAGCCAACACGAGAATGGCAATGTTTGCTTTTTGTATCATAAGGTTGTAATGTCTGTAAATATATAAAATATATCAATATGTTGCAGCTTTTTAAAAGCACTGAACTGTTAAATCGTCAGTTTGGGAGCTTCCAGGTCAGGGTTTTCGGTTTTTACTTTATCGATGGTACGGTTTGTGTGCCTGATAATATTTCTTGCCAGGGGGATGGATAACAGCTGTATACTGGCAATAATGAGCAGCGAGTATCTGAGGGCGATTTCTTCTGAAACATAAAAGGCCAGGTAAATAAACAGGATGAGTCCGAGGAAGCGTCCGACATATAGTCCAAACTCGTGATTAAAGATATAGGCAAACTCGCTGCGATTTTCTTTTACTGAAAGCACGTCGATGATTCTCATTTGAATGGGGAAATAAGCGATATCGTGCAGGGGCATAAAGATCACTTTGCACAGCACGAATACGATCACGCCCAGGGCGGAGAACAGCAATTGATTGGTGAGCGCCCCGATAAAAAAGATGGCGATGCCGGCTCCGAAGATATACAGGCGATGTTGTGGCTTGGCGGTACGCCCCAGGAAGTATAGCAGGAATGCGGTAACGATTCCGCTGATACTTTGTATGGTACCTAATGAGCCTTCATCGCCGACCAGGCGCATAATCAGAATTGCCGGTGCTGTTACCAGGTAACCTTGCACAGAGCCTTTCAGGGCGGCCAGTACGAGGAATTTATACCAAAGGAATTCATATTTCCAGTAGATAAACTTTTTTTGTTTTGGATTTGTGAACTTGCCCTGATGGATTACGATGCTCGAGAGGATGGTGAGCACGATCACGGCATATGCTATGATGCGGTAGGCTGCCGTAATGTTACCATCGAACCAGCCCAGCCTGCTGCTGCTGGCGATGAACCATCCGACGATGGCCGGCACCAGGATGAAGGTGATGGTATAGAAAAAAGTTTCGACACCAAAATAGTAATTCCTGTTCTTGTCGTTGGTGGTATCAAGTGCCAGGAAGTCGCGGTTTGCCCAAAAGAAGCCGAATGAAGCACCCATGATGAATCCGGCGATAGCCACACCCTGGAAGCTCATCACAGTGAGCGACATCATAAACAGCATCGACACCCCGCTCAGCAGCATGCCAAAGCTATACAGGCGGGATACGTTAAACTTATTGAGCAGAAATCCATTGATCAGGAAGGTAAAGGGGATTCCTGTATAGACACACAGCTGATAAACAGCCACCATGGCGGGATTATCGGCACTCCGCATGATATAAGCGCCTACAAAAATATCAACGATAGGCAGCACAAAGGCGTATATCATATTGGTCATCAGCACCAGGCGCATCAGTCGAGGCATGGTCATAAAAAACCGGAATTCGCCTGCAAGTCTGTTTTTCATGTGTATTTGTTATAAGGGAGTTTTCGTATCGATGATAATTATGCGTGTTGCTGTTATTGCAGTGATTTAATGATTTCATGTATGGAGAGTTCTGCTCCGCAGATCACTTCATCACTGGCACCATAATATAATGTGATCTTATCACCGTCAACCAGGTGGCCGTTTGTAAAGATGACATTGCCGAAGAAGCCGGTTTTTTCGTAGTCCATAATGGGTTCCATAATGGGATTGTGGCTTCTTGCGAGTACTTTTGCCGGGTCTTTTTTGTCGAGCAGCAGTGCCCCCAGACAGTAGCGATTGTCTTCGTTGGCGCCGTGGTAGATTTCGAGCCAGCCTTCGTTGGTTTCGATGGGTGCGGCACCTGCACCAATGCGTGCGCTGTCCCACATCCCGGTTCTGGTGACCGCTATGCACCGGTGGTTGCCCCAGTGCAGCAGGTCAGGTGATTCGGCCAGCCAAATGTAGTTGCCGCCCAGCTCCGGACTGCTTGGCCGGTGCAGGGCATAATACTTGCCATTGATCTTTTTTTCGAAGATGGCACAGTCCTTGTTATGAGGCGGGAAGATCATCCCGCGCCGCTCAAAGCTTTTCCAGTCACGTGTAAACATATATCCAACGCCCACAGCCACTTCAGACACTTTGGTATATGTCAGATGGTAACCATCTTCCATTTCGGTGACCCGGCAGTCTTCAATGCCGAAAGCTTCCAGCGCACCTTCGCCATTTATGGGTTTGTGATCGTCAACCTCCGTGAACGTTTTCCCGTCATCACTGCAAACAGGGCGCAAATGCGATAAAGTAGTGAGATAGTTTTTGCCGTCGTAAGCGATCACACGTGGGTCGGAAGCATCCAGCAAGGGGTCATCTTTGGCGAATGTGAGTATTTCGATTTCGGCGTTTTTATTGAATACCGGTACTTTCACACTGTCTGTATCCTGACTTGTACGCTCGGCAACCCGGCACAACAACCAGGTCTTTCCCTCAAAACGAAACACTCCGGGGTTTAATAAACACTCTATCTGCATGCCCTCGATGCTTGGTCGAAGGTCTTTGGGATGTAAAAGCGGGTTTTCCTCAAATCTTTTGGCGATGTCCATGTTTTCCTATTAAAAACTGTTTTGTAAAAGTAGTGCAGGGACGACACAATATTGTGCACTATGTACTCATAATTGTATAGCAGATTATCAAAATGGGAGTGTTTTGTTGATGCGTGATGAATTGCTGTGTTTTTTTTGTATCAGAGGTAATTATTTGCGTCTCACAACAAATGTTTGTACATATATATTATTGTCAGCAAGCAGCCGTAAAAAGTAAACGCCGTCCGGCAGGTCATTGCTCAGCCTGATTGTAAAGACGTTATTCTCTGAAGGCACTATATCAGATTCTGCAATGATCAATTGACCATACATATTAAAGACCGAATACCCTGCTTTTTGCATCCCGGCAGTTTCTAAACGGGCATAAAGCTGTCCGGATGTCAGCGGGTTTGGATATACAATCACATCATCGATCTGTGTATGATGCAAATACGGATTGTTGAGGCTCAGGCTGTCGGATATCATAGCCGGTGTCAAGGCATGGTTGAATACATTGACCATTGCCATAGCTCCTTTGAAGTTGTAGTTGTTGTTACCCGGGATATTTTGTCCGAGCACCGGCCGGTAAGGTGACTGGTTGATTTGCCCGGTGTGATCAATAAAGGCATCCAGCTCTCCGTTGAGCCATATTTCCATATCCCGGCCATCGTAAACGGCGGCCAGGTGGAACCATTCTCCGGCATTGACGCTGCTTTCCGAGTCAAGGTCCTTAATGCCGTCGCCGGTGTTAAGCGTAAACCTGATTTGTTGGTTGCTGATGGATATTTTGTATCGATGTTCCCAGCTGCCGTGTGATATGGGATGCTGTTCATTGGCCGTCTGTTCATCTGTTTTCAGAAAGGCAGCAATGCCCAACTGCTCATTGAAGTTGAATAGTTCACTGTCAGGCATTAGCACATAAGCACTTGCGCCATTAAAATATGCAGCATAGCCGGATGTGCCTCCCATATCATTTGTGTAGCCAAGCCCTCCACCTGAAGTTGCGTGAAGCTCATTGCCGCTGTAATCAAGCGTATTTCCGCGCAAAGGATAAAAGGCTACTGTTTCCCCGTCCGGGTTGTCGTCATAGTTTCTGACCATCACCTGTATGCTGTCGGAGGCCATTAAACCGTCGGGGTTACTTACCTGGCAACGGATGTAGTAATTTCCCGGTTCAGCAGGGGCTGTATAGCTGACTTCCGTTCCGTGGCCGCTTATCAGGCCATTGTTTGCTTCCCATTCGTACTCCAATGGTTCATCATAAAAGTCGGTTGCATAGATCTGCACTGCGCTTTGTTCTTCTGGTTTTAGCTTGCGTGGACTGGCGCGCATCCATTGTATATTAGGAGGGTAAGGCATCTTTTCAACCACCTCTATGATGATGTCCAGGGAGTCTGACAAGCCATCTGTGTTCATTACTTTGCAAGCGATGTTATAAAAACCGGGCTCCGGGGGTGCGTAAAAAACAGTCTGCTCTTCACCGGTAAAGCTGCCATCGGGAAAGAACCACAGGTATTCCAATTCTGTGCCGCCCGGGTTTGTGGCCGTACAAAACACCTCTGTGTTGCCTTCGGTAAGCATGATGGTGTTTGTTGCAGCCAGCGCTTTGATGCGAGGTGGCAATGCACCGGTGTCCAGGCCGTTGTTGAAATCAATGACAACCCCATCTGCAAAGGTTTTATTGCCCTGGACGGTGATGGTCGCAGCTTGTGGAATGATCACCGGCATCACAGCTTCTTTTGCCGGGACAGGAATGTGCAGCGATTCTGACTGGTTTTCAAATAGCAGCTGTTTGCTTATCACATCATAAATTTTGTATTCACCTGCCGGCAAATCAAGGTACACGTTGTTTGCGGTTTCAAAAGGGTTATAGTAAAGGTATGTGGGGAGGGCTTCCTGTTTGTAGAAGTCGGTTTTCAGCAAGTCGAGTTGCAATATGCCTTCGATATTGGTGGATTGAATGATTCCTGCCAGGTATCCAACATGTGATGAGCCATACAGCATCAGGTTGGTTTGTGCCCATCCCCCTTCCATGGCGTCGCCGGTGGCATAGGGGCTGTATCCGTGTTTTACTTCACGCAGGGCTTCATATCCAATGTAGGAGGAGGGGTCGTATGTTTGTGCCCATTCAGAGTTGTCCTGCATATTTTCAGGCAGGTAGTTTGGATAAAAAAGGCGAGATGCATTGGCCATGTTCAGCACCCATTTGGCGATGGCGTGTGCAAAACGGTAGTCGTAGCGCAGCATTGGCACAAGTGCCGCTGCTTGTTGGTAGCCGTTCATCATAAAGGCATAGTCGTTGCCATTGTCGTTGGCTTCACCGATAAGGCCATGGCAGTCGTAACCGCCCCAGTTGCCGCTTATGGCACCCCAGCCCCGCAGGTGGCCGCGGTCGAAGGCCCAGTTAACCATCTTTTCAATATCATAATCGGTGCCAACTTCTGCATTCATCCTGGCTGCGGTATAAATGCCATAAGGCAGTTGCAACTCATAAGAAGGGTTTTCTTCCCATTGGTTCAGAAACTCCATTGCCCATTCTGCCGCTTTAAGATGCTTACGATTGCCTGTTTCCACGTAGGTGTTATAAAAAATCCAGGCCAGTGCACCTGCTGCTTCAGGCTGCTTTACACCTGAATCGAGGGGAGTCATCTCTGACATATTCCAGGCACGGTAGTTCATATAAGGAACCTGCCAGGGTGTGTCGGAAGCGCCCATTGCCCTGACGGCCAGCTTCCACTGATCAGCCATAACAGGCAGCTGTTGTCCGAACACCTCTATATCGGGATAGAGGTATTTAAGTTGCATAAAGAATATGTTTGGCATGCTTTCATACCACCAATCGTGGCCTGAGGCTGTCACGGGATGGTTAAGGTAGATGTTCTCTTCCGGGCGGTTATTGAAGAATTCCTGAATCATCAGTGCCCAATTTTCTCCGAATTGTTGCGACTTATCAATGCCCGCGAGTGTGGCACCCACCACGGCAGGGATGGCGTTGATGCCTTCTCCCGAAGCGGGGTAAACTGTACCTATGGCGGTATGAAGGCCAAAGCTGGGATAGGCGGGGTAATTGTGTGATTGATCTCTGAAAAATACCACAGGTAAATATTGCCCCGTGAGCTGTTGATCAAATATCAGGGAGTCATAACCTTGTGCCACTGCCTGCCAGTCGCGCATCAAATAGGGTTCAGGAAAGTCAGGCATCGTACTGATGCGGGGAATCTCGATTTGCTGACCGTAAAAAGCTGTCGGAAGCAGGCTTAAGATCAGCATCATCAGAACAATCCGCAACAAATTTTTATAAATATGCTTCATGTGCAATAGATTGTTATCTGTCTTTTTCAGGACTTTGTTGTTTGAACCCTGATTTGGGTTCGAGCTTATAAGCCGCGAAAGAAATGTGTTGATATTTTATGTAAAGATACGAATGGTGAATCGGAGTCTTGTGCACAGGGTTTTCAGAAATGTGTACCGGGTTATCAAAAAAGGCTTTAGTTTAAATAGCCAGAGAATTCGTATATTTACCTGATTAAAAAGCGGCTCGCATGCATGTCATAATTCTTATTCTGTTCTTATCTGCCTTACATCTTCAGCATGCTGTTGCTGAGGAGCGTCCCAGGTGGCGTTCGGCTGTGATCTCCAACGAGCAGGGGCTTTCCAATAGCGCTGTCAACGACATTTTCAGGGATTCGCGTGGTTTTATGTGGTTTGGCACCTGGGATGGCCTCAACCGTTATGATGGTAAAAACATCAAAACATTTTACCCTGACTTGTATGATGACAAAGCCATCAGCAGCAACATTATTCGTCAGATGCTGGAGGATGAGCACGGCAATTTATGGATTGTTACAGAACGGGGATTAAACAAGTATTCTCACGACCTGGAAAGCTTTACAGGTTATTTTACCCAATATCCGGAACTGATCCTTAGGGAGCGCAGTCTGAAGGCAAAAACAGGTTATGACGGCAACATTTGGGTCATGGTGTATGGTGTAGGCCTTTTCAGACATATTCCTGAAGATGATGACTTTGTCAGAGTCGATGTTCCTTGTCATGAAGACCGTGAAATAAAGCAGATGGATGACTTCCTGGTGCTTGAGAACCGTCTTTATGTGTTGCAGGGTGACTCGCTTTTCGTCACCGACCACAAAAGGTTAACCAGGGAGAAAAGCATTTACTTGCCTGACTTGCAAGA
>SLDN01000166.1 GCA_007125275.1 Bacteroidales bacterium
GCCTCCGAAATAAGAGCGTCATTTTTTGATGTTTCTGCAAGATCCAATGCCCTTTGGGCATAAGAGAGTGATATGGAGAGATTGCCTGCGGAATATTCCTTGGCCAGCCCTATGAGGTTTTTTACCCTGGCCGAGTCCGTTCTGACAACTTCAAGGTTATACAACAATGAATCAACCCTGGCCTGGTTTTGTGAAATCAACAATGCAGGACACATAATGATGATCAATGCAACTGCCATGCGGGCGATGTCTTTCATTGTTGGAAGTAAGCAAGTAATCAAGCGTTTGTCAATACAAAGATGCAATTATTTTCAATTCCAAATACTAATTCACTCATAATTAATGATTCTTATAGTGATCATGGGCTATAGCAACATGGTAAAGCATGGTTGCTAAAACACAAATTTAATAAGTGATGTAATGATAACAAATTTATAAAAAACAATAAAACTATTACGGTATATAAAGTTTTATTCCTATTTTTGCACTCAAATTATTAAACCATGACTACAAAAGAAAGAATTACCGAGCAAGCGGCAGATATGTTTCTCTCCTCAGGGATCAAAACCATTACGATGGATGATATCTCGCAGGAGCTGGGAATGTCAAAGCGCACGATATACGAAAACTTCAAGGATAAAGATGAGCTATTGCGTGAATGCCTGGCACACATAGATAACAAGTATGAACGCGAGCATGAGCTTATTGCACTGGAATCAGAGAATACAATCAGTGAAGTTTTCAGTATGATGAAAATGGGCATCTATGCCATAAAAACCATAAGCCCAATGTTTTTCAGCGACTTAAAAAAATATCACTTCAAGATATACAAAGAAGTGCTCCAGGTAAACCAGGTAAAACAGATCAACAAAACACACACCCTGCTCAAGAAAGGGATCAACCAAGGTGTTTTCAGAAACAATATTGACCTGGGAATTGTGAGCATTTTGCTGAATGAACAATTGACACTTATTTCCGATGAGAATGTTTTTCCAGAACGCAAATTCTCGCGGGTAGTTGTATTCGAGAATGTGTTGATCAATTTCTTCAGAGGCATCGCTACCCAAAAAGGAATCGATTTAATCGACCAGTATCATAAAAATGAAGCAGATTTTTTAATTACAAGTTGAGGTTGGCACAAAAATTGTTAGAAAAACCAGAAAAGTTTTTTTAGTTTTCTTTTAGACTTACAAACACATTTAATATGCACAATCTATCGATAAACAATTTCCTCTTGTTGCTTGTCCTGGTGTTTGGAATAGCAGCTCCGGTGCTTGCACAAACCGGATCGACATTTAGCGTTGACGAAGCCCGGCAATATGCGCTGGAGCATAACAAAAATCTTCGCAACTCAGGACTAGGCATTGACGAGGCGGGCCTGATGCTCCGCGAAACCATCGCACAGGGCCTGCCACAAATCAATGCCACCGTTGATTACAATAATTTTTTCGGTTCAACGGCTTCCCTGGGGGCTATACCCGGAATGACCATTGAGTTTAATCCCACAAGCAACCTCGGAGTGTCTTTCACCCAATTGATTTTTAGTGGAAGCTATATCGTTGGCATACAGGCTGCAAAACTCTATGAAGAGATTACACGGACCAGCTTCGAGCAAACAGAACTAGAGATTCTGGCACAAGTAACACAGGCCTATTACCTGAGTCTCGTTGCCGAAGAAGCAAAGGCCATTGTGGAGGAAAACCTCGCAAACATGAACGACTTGCTTGAAAAAACGAGGGCCATGGTTGATGTCGGGATGGCAGAAGAGGTTGACTTTGACCAGCTAAGCGTGCAGCTAGGAATGCTTAACGACGCACTCAGGGCTGCCGACAGGCAATTTGAGCTCTCCATGAATATGTTGCGCCTCCAAATGGGCCTTACTGCTGATGTTGAGATCATCCTGACTGACGATCTCGATGGCATTCTGGAACAAGCAGACTTCGGAACCAGCATGACCAAAGCCTTTGACCTGCAAAGCAATCCAAATTATCGCCTGCTTGCACTCCAAACAGAAATTGCGGAAAAGCAGATCAACATGGAAAGGGCTGCCTACCTGCCAACATTAACAGGGTTTTACAACTACACTGAAAAGTTACTCAAACCGGAGTTTGATATCACCCCAAACCACGTTATCGGCCTGAATATGAGTATCCCAATATTTTCAAGCGGAGCCAGACAGGCACGTGTAAGGCAAGCCAGGATCAACCTTGAAGTTGCCGAAAACCAAAAAGAACTTACATCAGAACAATTGCTGATACAGGAAAAACAACTTAGATATAATTTGAATAATGCCGTAGAGCAATATGAAAGCCAAAAATCCAATCTGGAAGTAGCCCGCCGGGTTTTCACCAACATCAACAACAAATACCAGCAGGGAATGCTTTCCAGCCTCGACCTAACCACCGCAAACAACAATTACCTGCAAGCCGAAAACAGCTACATTAACGCCGTCCTTCAGCTCCTGGATGCGCAGGTTGAAATGGATAAACTGCTGCGGATCTTTTAACCGCTGCCAGGAAAATAGAAGCAGATGATAGAAGTACGTTGAATCGTTGAATCGTTGAATCGGTAGTTGAAGTGAAAAAAGCAACAGTAACCAGTAACCATGAATTTGAAATCAGAAACCAGTAACCAGTAACCAGAAACCAGTAACCAGAAACCAGAAACCAGTAACCAGAAACCATAAATTAGCAACCATAAACAATCCAAACAAATACAGCAATGAAATTTAAAGCAATCTTTTTTATTACTGCACTTGGCCTGACACTTTCGGGGTGCTCCTCGCGTGAGGGTGCCGAAACCGAAACTGCGCAGGGCAGAGAAATTGAAATGGTCAGGGTTATGGAGCTCGACTACAGTGAAATATCCAGAAGCGCTGCTTATACTGCCCATTTGTCTGCTTACCGGGAAGTACATCTTGCACCTGCTACGCCTGGTCGCATTGAAAAGATTCACGTAGATGCAGGCAGCAAGGTCCGGCACAATCAATCTCTTGTTGAGATGGACAACACCCAGCTGATCCAGGCGCAGCTGCAACTGCAAAGCATCGAAAAAGATTTCCGCCGTGTTGATACCCTCCGCCGTGTGGGCAGCATATCGCAACAGCAATACGACCAGATCAAAACACAGTATGAGGTAACCAGGTCCAATGTAGACTTTCTGGAAGAGAACACCCGGTTGCTTGCTCCATTTTCCGGCACTGTATCGGAAAGATATTTTGAGCCCGGTGAAATGTTTTCAGGGGCACCAAACACCGCTGCCGGCAAAGCCGCCATTCTGTCATTGGTGCAAACCAATAAACTGAAAGCACTGGTGAATATTTCCGAACGCTATTTTCCCTATGTCAAGCCGGGCATGGAAGTAATGATCACCTCTGATGTCTATCCCGGTGAATCTTTTCCTGCCACAATCGAACTGGTTTATCCTGTCATTGACCCGCAAACACGCTCTTTCCGTGTAGAGCTCAGCATTCCTAATAGTGACGAACGTTTGCGACCCGGTATGTTTGCGCGTGCCCGCCTTGAGTTTGACAGGGTTGAGGCTTTTGTGGTGCCTGCACTCGCGGTTTTAAAGCTCCAGGGATCGGATGAGCGCTATGTCTTCATAGAGGAAAATGGAAGCGCCAGAAGAGTAGTGGTGCAGATTGGTGACCGCTTCGACGATATGGTAGAGGTCATCTCTGATGAGATATATGTTGGAGACAAGCTGATCATCGCCGGCCAGGCAAGACTGCTCGACGGTGTAGCCGTTCGCATTCAGGATTAATTTTCGTTTTTTGTTTTGGCGACCTGCACCATCAGTCGGCTTCTATATCACGTTTAAATAAAATTCACAATGAGTATATATAAAAGTGCCGTAAACAAACCCATCACCACGCTGATGATATTTGCAGCCGTTATTGTGATGGGACTTTATTCGCTCAGGTACATCCCCATTGACCTGTTTCCGGAGCTCGATCCTCCCTTCATCGCCGTGATGACCACCTGGCCGGGAGCCAGCGCCAGTGACGTGGAGACCAACGTAACGCGTCCGCTCGAAGACAGCTTCAACACGGTGGAAAACCTGAAAGAGATCACATCCACATCAAGCGATAACCTCTCTATCATCAATCTTGAATTTGAATGGGGCGCCGACCTCAATGAAGCCTCCAACGATGTGAGGGATGCCATCGATATGCTTTACAGCATCTTTCCCGATGATGTAAACCGCCCCAGCATCTTCAAGTTCAACATGAGCATGATCCCCATTGTGTTTTATGCCATCACTGCTGAAGAGAGCTATGCCGGCCTTGACCGCATTCTGGAAGAGCGCATCATCAATCCGCTGAACCGCATTGACGGCATTGGCTCTGTTAGCCTCATAGGGTCACCGCAACGGAGGGTATACATTGAGGCCGACCCGGTAAAACTGGAGGCTTACAACCTGACGGTGGAACAGATCGGCAATGTTATCATGGCTGAAAACATGAACCTGCCGTCCGGCCACGTCAAAATGGGTATGATGGATTACCAGTTCAGGGTGCAGGGTGAATTTGCCGAAAGTTTTGAGCTCAACAATTTGGTGGTTGGGCAATTCCAGGGCAGCTCCGTGCTGCTCAGCGAGGTGGCTGAGGTCAGGGACGGACTCAGGGATGTAACCTTTGACGAACGCATCTCCGGCCAGCGCGGTGTAAGGATGTTCGTCATGAAACAGTCAGGCGCCAATACCGTTCGCATCGCCAAAGAAGTGAAGGCTGCCATCAGCGAACTGGAAAAAGATCTGCCGCCAGACATCAACATCATGGAGATCATTGATACATCTACCTTTATCAGTGGTGCGGTAAACAACCTCTCTCAAACGCTGATGTATGCAATGATTTTTGTAGTGCTCGTGGTGCTTTTCTTTCTTGGAAAATGGCGGGCTACTTTTATTGTGATGCTCACCATCCCCATATCGCTCATTGTTTCTTTCATTTATCTTTTTTTGACGGGTGGCTCGCTGAACATCATATCACTCGCTTCGCTATCCATTGCTTTGGGGATGGTCGTGGACGATGCCATTGTGGTCCTGGAAAACATCTCACGACATGTAGAGCGCGGCACCAGCCCGCGGGAAGCAGCCATCTATGCCACAAATGAAGTATGGCTGTCAGTGATCATCACCACCCTGGTGATCATTTCGGTATTCTTCCCACTGACATTGGTAGGTGGTATGACCGGTGTCATGTTCAAGCAACTTGGCTGGATCGTAAGCATCACCGTGATTACATCAACAATAGCAGCCATTTCATTGACACCCATGCTTGCCTCCAAACTATTTGGACTGGAGAAAAAACCTGAGAAGATCCGGCGTTTTAGTCATGCCGGTCTGATCGATCCACTTTTGAAAGGACTTGAAGGACTTTACGAAAAGATCATCCGCGTGGCCTTGTTCAATAAAAAGAAAGTCTTACTTGCAGCATTCCTGGTCTTTGTGGTTTCCATGTTCCTGCTTCGGTTTATCAGCACGGAGTTCTTCCCTGAAGCAGATGAATCGCGCCTGACGGCTTCGCTGGAATTGACTACCGGCCTGCGTGTAGAGGAAACCATTAAAGTATCACGACAGGTTGAAGCCATGATCAACGAAAGATATCCGGAGGTAGAGCTTACGGCTATTTCGGCAGGTGCTGATGACGCAGGCGGTATGATGGCCTTCAGAGATGCCGGCACGAACATTATCAATGTGATGATGCGCCTGTCACCAATTGACAAACGGGAACGTTCAGTGTGGGATATTGCGGACGATTTGCGCCGGCAATTTGAACAGATACCTGAAATTGTTGAATTTTCTGTATCTACCGGTGGTGGAGGAATGGGAACAGACAACACCGTTGATGTGGAAGTTTTCGGCTATGACTTCGACACAACAAGCCGCCTGGCAGAAGAGCTGCGCATGGCCATTCAGGCCATCCCCGGTGCTGAAAACGTGCAGCTCAGCCGCAAAGACGACCGTCCGGAGATGCAGCTTGTCCTGGACCGGCAAAAGCTGGCTGATAATGGCCTGAACACTTCGATGGTAGCCTCTGCAATGCGGAACCGCATCGCCGGACTAACGGCATCATACCTAAGAGAAGAAGGACGTGAATATGATATCATTGTAAGATATAAAGAGGAGTACAGAAGCTCCATAACAGACATTGAAAGCATCAGCATTACCAACCCATTGGGACAAAAGGTAAGGCTCGGAGAACTCGGCCGCGTTGAAGAGTTCTGGAACCCTCCAAACATTGAACGCAAGGGTCGTGAACGTGTCGTTACGGTCTCAGCAGTGCCCTCAGGCATTAGCCTGGGTGACCTGGCACAGGAAATCAACAGCATTGTCAGCGAAGCGGATATCCCACAAGGTGTAATGGTCAATGTGGGTGGTGCTTATGAAGAGATGATGGATTCCTTTATGGACCTGGGGCTCCTTCTGGCAATTAGCATCATACTCGTATTCCTCGTGATGGCCTCCCAGTTTGAATCTTTTGTAATGCCTTTCGTGATCATGTTCTCCATTCCTTTCTCATTTACCGGGGTGGTGATTGCGCTGCTGCTGACCAATACCACTCTGAGCATCATTGCAGGCTTGGGGGCTGTATTGCTCATCGGCATTGTCGTTAAGAACGGCATTGTGCTGGTAGACTACATCAATCTGCAACGTGACCGTGGTTTGCCACTCAATGAGGCGATCGCCATTTCAGGCAGGATGCGTCTGCGGCCGGTTTTGATGACGGCCATGACCACCATACTGGCAATGCTGCCACTGGCTTTGAGCACCGGCGAAGGGTCGGAGATATGGAGCCCAATGGGCATCAGTCTGATCGGCGGACTGATCTTTTCTACCGCGGTGACGCTGGTGATCGTACCGGTTGTTTATGGCATCTTTGCCCGACGGGGCGAAAGAGACAAGCTGCGCAAGCTCAGAGAGAAATTCACCTTCATCAACGAAAACCAACAAAGCATTTGATTATGAAAGCAGTAATGATCATATTTAATCAGGCCAACAGCGAACGCGTCGAGTACATATTTGACAGACTAGGGCTAAGGGGTTACACCTGGTGGAACAATGTAGAGGGCCGCGGCAGCGAAACCGGTGAACCTCGCAAAGGCACGCATACCTGGCCTGAGCTGAACTCGGCAGCACTGCTCATCATGCCCGGAGAGAAAGTGGACGAACTGCTCGATTGCATTAAAAAGCTTGATGAAGTGAACAAGGAAGTAGGTGTTCGTGCTTTTGTATGGAATATTGAGAAAAGCTATTGACAAGCGGTGTTAATTATTTGCCTGGTCAGTTGACCTGCGGACAGGAATGGTAAAATAAAACGTGGAGCCCCGACCAAGCTCACTCTCAGCCCATATCTGGCCACCCAGCAGATCTACATAGCCTTTTGCAATGGACAGCCCCAATCCGGCCCCCTCATAACTGCGATTGAGCCGCATGTCTGTCTGGTAAAACCGCTCAAATAAAAACGGTACCTTCTCATCAGGGATGCCTTCTCCTGAATCCCTGACAAAAAACTCCAGCGCTCCGCGCTTTACAGTATATCCAAATGCCACCTCACCTGTAAAAGTAAATTTGAGAGCATTATCCAGCAGATTCGAAATCACCGATTGAAACAATTGCTGATCAGTGTAAATATCCTGTTTTTCCTCAGGAATCTCCATCTTTAAGTAAACATCCTTTCCCTGGTTCTCAAAACGGACAAGGTAAATTTCATACAGCGTTTTAAGCTCTTCATTGATATCGACTTCAGAATTGAACACTTCTATCTGCCCCGATTCAATTTTGGAAATATCCATTATACTGTTGATCAGATTCAGCATGCGGTACCCGCTTTTTTCAATAATACTGATATATTTCTCCTTTTGATCGCTATTGAGGTCTTGATTTTTAAGCAGCTCCGCAAAGCCCAGGATGCCATTCATGGGCGTACGGATTTCGTGACTCATATTTGCCAGAAAAGCTGACTTCAACCTGTCGGATTCTTCCGCCTTATCTTTTTGATACTTCAATTCTTCCTTCTGATGTATGAAGCTTTCGATTAGATTCCCAATCTGCTCAAAATCAGTACTTGCACGCTTAAGCTTCGGGATCGGGGCGGTGTCATTGTTTGCAATGGTCTTTTTTATCAAAAAGAGAGGAAACATCACCCATTTTCTAAATGCCATAGAAAGAACCAAATAGGTGATCGATACCATAATTATGACCAACAAAAGAATATGCAGGGAATTTTTTCTCAGCAACTCAACAAAGTCAATCCGTTTAGTAAATACAAGCCAGGCAACAACATTGTCATCCAGATCCTTGTAGGGGATAGCCAATTGTTTGTAATCAGTTTCAGAAGGTTTGCTCAACCCCGGACGATTAATTATCTGTGTAACGTCGCTGCCGGTCAAGGATTCAGCCAGACCGGTTATTTCCTCATCCCAGCACTTGGCAATAAAAAAATATCCGGCGGGTTCAGATTCCCGTTCCTCATCATTGATGGGATGAATGGTGGCACCTTGCAAAAGCATCAAAGTATCAGCAGAAGTTGTATAATATTCCAGCATTCGCTCTTTGTGGAGCTGAGCCAGCAATTCCTCATTAAACTCTGTCAAAGGAAATGCGGAAGCGCATTCGCTAGTATCGGATAGTACAACCTGACCCTCAGTGTTCATTATCCAGAATGCATCCAAGTCAAACCAATAAAGGAATTGCTCAAAGTTTTCACGGGCCCATACGGAATCAGGTTCTTCAATAAACTGAATCAATTCATCCCATAAGGTGTAATCATAAGCAACCCAATACATCTGCACCTCGTATATATCCGCTATGGATGCAGCAGCCTCACGCACCTGCTCACGGCTGTATTCCATGAACGCTTGCTCTTTTTTCTTATTGAGCAGATGCAGAGATAAAATGGCGATCAGAGACAGGCCCAGAAGGATTAATATCAGTAAAGTCAATTTCCTGGTTGTGCTCATCCCGTCAAATTTTCCTCTAAGCCATTATTTATCAGGTTACTTCTAAGGAAGGTAGTAATGTGCTGTCTCTTTACAAAGAAACAAACATCAAATATACAAGAAAAATATCAATATCATTAAAAAAAGATTTGTCGGACAGCAGCGATAAACAATCTTTATTAAAAAACTGTTTCCTATGTATGGATATGCACAAAAAAATAATGGCTGAGCGGCTTTACCTGATTCTCGCTGCATTATTTGTAGCGGCTCTGGTAACAGGGAACCTGATCTTCCAGAAGTTCATTACATGGAACCCTTTTGGCCTTTACGAGTTCCAGCTGTCAGCAGGCATCTTGCCCTACCCTGTGACCTTTCTTGTAACCGATATTATTTCTGAGGTTTATGGAAAAAAAAGAGCGCAGCGTGTGGTGCTCGCAGGCTTGTTTGCCAGCCTCTTCATGTTGCTGATCATCGTGGTGTCAGCCATGGCACCTGCAGCCGAATGGTCACCGGTCAGCGATGATCAATTCTCAAAAGTTTTTGGCTTCACCTTTATTGCTGTTGCCGCTTCGATGGCAGCCTACCTAATTGCCCAGCTGGTGGATGTGCAGGTTTTTCATTTCTGGAAAAGGGTGACCAAGGGAAAGCACCTTTGGTTCCGCAACAATGCCAGCACCTTCAGCTCACAATTCATTGACACTTTTACCGTTTTGTTTTTGCTGTGCAGCTTTGGGGTGATTGAGTGGCA
>SLDN01000109.1 GCA_007125275.1 Bacteroidales bacterium
CTACTATAAAATATTAAATGGTCTGTAATTCAGAATTGACATTCTTGTGCTCAGCAAGCTGCCGACTGCTTTTCAAGCCATAGGCAATCCGTTATGCTGCCGATAAAAAAGAGGCCGAAGTTAAGAAAAAATCACGGAAGTGCCTGCAAATATTCAAAATAAATAACACACAAGTATTTAAATGGCAAACGAAACCAGCTTTACAAACTCCTGCAGGCGCTTGCTTATGTCATCCTGCGATAGTCTTACCAGTCCTGTGGTACCAAATTTTTCCACTACAAAGCTTGCCAGTGCAGAGCCGTAGATGACAGCCTTTTTCATGTTCTCGAAGGAGGTGTCTTTGGTTTTGGTGAGATAGCCCATAAACCCGCCAGCGAAGGCATCGCCGGCGCCGGTGGGGTCTTTCACCACTGCCAGCGGGATGGCGGGAGCGTGGAAGAGGTTGTCGTGATGAAAGAGCAGTGCACCGTATTCGCCTCTTTTGATGATCACGGTGGAGGGTCCGATGTCCTGAATCTTTTTGGCAGCCAGCACCAGCGAATATTCGCCGGATAGCTGCCTGGCCTCTTCCTCGTTGATGGTAAGTACGTCTACCATGGCGATTACAGAAAGCAGATCATCCCATGCTGTGTTCATCCAGAAATTCATGGTATCCATACAGATAAGCTCCGGCCGGTTGTGCATCTGGTCGATCACTTTCTTCTGCACACAGGGCGTCAGGTTTCCAAGCATCACAAAGCGGCTGTCGCAATAATGCGCGGGCAGGTCGGGGTCGAAATCAGCCAGCACATTCAGATCGGTGCACAGGGTGTCGCGGTTATTCATATTGTTATGATAGCGGCCCGACCAGAAAAAAGTCTTGCCATCAGGAACCACCTGTATGCCTGAAATGTCAATATGTCGCTGCCGGAATACATCGAAGTATTTTTCCGGGAAGTCTCCTCCAACGACAGAAACCAGTCTGATCTCTTTCGTAAGGTGGCTTGCTGCCAGGCCAATGTATGTGGCTGCCCCGCCAAGAATTGTTCCTGTTTTGTCCGAACAGGTTTCTACCTTATCAAATGCTACCGTGCCAACTACAAGTAAACTCATTTATTATACATTTTTTTTGCTGTTTCGGCCACCCTTAATCCCAGGGAGCTCCCTTTTTCCAAAAAGCCCGGGTGCATGGGTTCATCATGCGGGAAAAAGACATCGCCACGGATTCCCGAGGCGCCAAAGGGTGTTGACCAGTCGGGGCCACCCATCACGATCATGCCAAAGATCAGCATCGACTGCAATATATTCATTTGTGTGATCTCTTCTCCGGATGATACTCCTCCGGCCGTGACAAAAGCAGCGCCCAGTTTGTCCCTGAGAGGTTGGCCTTCGAAGGGCCAGGAAGAGAGGAAGGCCGATATCTGCGGTGAGACATTGGCATTGTAGACCGGGCTGCCGACAACAATGGCATCAGCAGCCAGCAGGTCCGGGGTTTCAACCTCATCAACCGTTTTCAGAACTACTTTTACATCTCCGGCCTTCATGGCACCACGATAAACGGCCTCTGCCATCGCCTGGGTGTTTCCTGTTTCACTATGATAAACAATCAATACTGTTGGTTGTGAAGCCAGTACAAAAACGGTTGAGAGGAAAAACAGCAGCAAGGTCAGGCTTTTTTTCATGGGAGTCATGTTTTTTTATTCCACTGTAACTGATTTTGCCAGGTTGCGTGGCTGATCGACATTGCAGCCGCGCAACACGGCGATGTGGTATGACAGCAGCTGCAGCGGTATGGTTGCCAGCAGTGGTACGAGGGCTTCATCGGTTTCCGGTACCTCTATGACATAATCGGCCATTTCGCGTACAGAGGTGTCTCCTTCCGTAACAACGGCGATGATAATGCCTTTGCGGGCTTTGACCTCCTGTATATTGCTGATCACTTTATCATAATTACCTCTTTTGGTGGCGATAACCACCACCGGCATCTCTTTATCTATGAGCGCAATGGGCCCGTGTTTCATTTCAGCGGCAGGGTATCCTTCGGCGTGGATATATGATATCTCTTTCAGCTTCAGGGCGCCCTCCAGTGCTACCGGGAAGTTATAGCCACGGCCGAGGTACAAAAAGTTGCGGGCGTTCTGAAATATTTCAGAGATATCGCGGATGAGATCATTCACCTGCAGGGCTTTTTCCACTTTGGCGGGTATGGCATCCAGTTCGCTGATCAGCTGAAAGAAGCGTGACTTAGGGATGCTTCCTCTCTTGTTGGCTATCAAAAGCGCCATAAGGCTGAGCAATGTGACCTGTGCGGTAAAGGCTTTGGTGGAGGCCACACCAATTTCGGGACCGGCGTGTGTATAGGAGCCGGCGTGTGTTTCGCGAGCGATGGATGAGCCAACCACATTGCATATACCGATGATTGTTGCGCCCTTCGATTTGGCCAGCTCGACAGCTGCGAGGGTGTCGGCCGTTTCACCTGACTGGCTGATGGCAATCACCACATCATCTTCAGTGATCACCGGGTTGCGGTACCTGAACTCTGAGGCGTACTCCACCTCCACGGGGATGCGTGCAATATCTTCAAAAAGGTATTCACCTACAAGCCCTGCGTGCCAGGATGTGCCACACGCCACGATGATGATGCGTTTGCAGTTGATCAGCTTCTGTTCATAATCAATGATGCCGCCCAGGGAGATGAGGCCTTTTTCTGCATTCAGGCGCCCGCGCATACTGTCTTTGATGCTGCGAGGCTGCTCATAGATCTCCTTGAGCATAAAATGCGGAAAGCCACCTTTCTCAATGGATGACAACTGCATCTCAAGGTGAGAAACGTAAGGCGTTTTATCCTGGTTTTTGATTGTTTTCACCCTGAGGTTTCCCTGCCGGGGAACGATGGCCATCTCTTCATCCTCGAGGTACACCACATCGCGGGTGTATTCAACAATGGGAGAGGCATCGGAGGCAATGAAGTATTCGTTATCGCCTATGCCAATGACAAGGGGGCTTCCTTTTTTTGCTACGATGAGCTGGTCGGGGTGTTCTTTTGAAACAACCACGATGGCATAAGCGCCTACAACCTGATTCAGGGCAATTCTGACCGCCTCCTCGAGCTTTACCTGCTCGTTGATCTGGATATCTTCAATAAGATGAATCAGGACTTCGGTATCCGTTTCACTCCTGAAGATATACCCACGGTTTCTTAGCTCGGCTTTCAGGGTGTTGTAGTTTTCTATGATTCCATTATGAATGATGGCCAGTTTTTCGCTTGGGCTGAAATGCGGGTGGGCATTCATGTCATTGGGCTCGCCGTGGGTGGCCCAACGGGTGTGGGCGATGCCTGCATTGCCGGCGGTGCCTTTACCTTCGGCGAGCTTGCCGAGGTCTGCAACCTTGCCACGCGTTTTGAACATATTCAGTCCACCATCAAGCAAAGCCACGCCGGCACTGTCGTAGCCGCGGTACTCAAGTCTGTACAGCCCTTTTATCAGGATGGGGTAAGCTTCTCGAGGTCCAATGTAACCAACTATTCCACACATAAAGAGATTTCATTGATCAATCAAAAACAGAATAATATAACAGCAATTGCATGGGCTCTTCTTGTCGTCCGGGCCCGTGCAAAACAACACGGCTCATGCGTTCATGTCCGCGGGAGATCAGAATTGACAGGCCGGTGTTTGGATATTCGCCATCTACAAGCTTCTGAAAATATTGAGAGATATTGAACACATAGCGGCTGTTTTCCTGGTCAAATACACCTCCGAAGTAATCCACACCTTGCAGGTAATCATCAATCAGCACCAGATCTTCATTTTCGTTTTCTCTTAACAGAAGCAACTGTGCGGGTGCGGGAAACAGTGACGAGGACAGCTCATGCTCCACGGGAACGATAAGCTCCGCCTTGTTAATCAGCCAGGTTTGGCCCACCAGGTCGTCGAGGTAGGGAAAATCTATATCGACACGCAGCCGGCCCAATGTCTGCAGAAACAGCAACGAATCAGCCGTACTATGGTCACCATCCACCACCTGTGCCCTTAATGCTTCATGAATGCCGTCATCGCCAAAATGTTCCAGGCGTGTGGAGTGCCTGGCAAACTGGTCGACAGGGAACTGGCGTGTCACCAGGGGTTGAATGCGCGGCAGGGTATCGACAACATTGCGGTAATTAAACTCAATTGCCGTGAATGGGGAGAACATCTCCAGCTGAACCATTCCACCCTTTCCGGGTTGTCCGGTTTCTCCGTCGAAGCCCGTAACATCCTCATCAACAGTTATGTAAAGACCTTTAAACTGCTCAAGGTAGTCCGGAATGCTTTCAAAAGCTTCCGTGTCGTTGGCAAGCAAGAATTTCTGGCCAAATTCTTCTGTCAGGGGGATACGGATATGGGGTGCACGCATAACGCCATTAACCTCCACACTGTCTGCAGGTGCTGGTCTGAACCGGAACCCTTCAGGGTTGAGGGTGATCAGTTCGGGGTGGTAATTTAGAGATGAATTGGAATAAAGGGTGTCTGATTCCGGGAAGTTCTCGCTTAGCTCATAAACCCTTATGGTTTGGTTTGCGGCTATTGAGCCGTAATACCCCCCGCTATAGGCAATCAAAAGGTTTACGGACTCCAGCTCGGGGTCTTCACCAAAGGAAAAAGGAACTGTTGGAGGTCTGGTTTCGGTATAGGTGCTGGCCCTTGACTTACCAAAAACCGGGTCGTCGATAACGCCAAGCACATTCAGTCTCCCGAGGCTGGTGGCCACACTATCGGCTCTTACGGTAATGGCTTTTATTGTCAGCGTATCAAGGGTGTGTAACTTCGCCCGGTCGTCGATCAGGTCTAATCCCAGCTGATCGGCGTCGGAGCAGGAAAAGATGAGCCACAGGCTGGCAGCGAGCAAAAATGATTTCTTTAGAATGCCGTAAAAAACCCCGTAAATACGGGGATTTTGATTTGTTTTCAAGGGTCAGTGATTTATTATGAACTATATACGTTTCAGGATAAATAAAACGCAAAGGTATGAATTTTATTATTGTTCCAAAACGGATTCACTCACCTGCACTTCGTCATAAAAATCATTGTAGGCGTCAAGATATGTGTCCTTGTTGTGATACTCGAGCACGGGCTTGCCGCTGTTACGGGCATATTTTTCGAGCTCGGGATCAATTTCTTCATCACCAAAGATCAGACCATCAGCATAGTCAATGGCTATTTTGCTGATGCTTAAGAAGTTGGGGTCGGCATACTTGCTTAGGGTCGCTGCATCCACCCCTTTGGTCTTCATCTTTTTGGGCATATCCGGGGTGAGTGGGCCCGGGAAACCATCGTTATATATTGAATATATGACCTTTGCATCGGAAAACATTGGGTTATCTTTGAGCACTTCTTTAAGGTAGAAAGGCATCAGCGCGGTAAACCATCCGTTGCAATGGACAAGGTCGGGAGCCCATCCAAGCTTTTTCACAGTTTCAATTACGCCACGTGTAAAAAAGATTGCACGTTCGTCATTATCTTCGAAATGTTTGCCGGCCTTGTTGATTAATGTAAACTTGCGTTGAAAGAAGTCTTCATTGTCAATGAAATAAATCTGCATCCTTGCCGACTGTATGGATGCTACCTTGATGATAAGTGGATGATCGGTGTTGTCGATCACAAGGTTCATTCCTGACAGGCGGATCACTTCGTGGAGCTGGTTGCGGCGTTCATTGATACAGCCAAAACGTGGCATAAACGTCCGGATTTCTTTTTTCCTTTCTTGAATACCCTGCGGCAAGTAGCGGCCAATGTGGCTCATGTGGGTCTCTTTCAGGTAAGGCATGATTTCCTGCTGAACGAACAATACTTTGGGCTTTTCCATAAATAAATGAACTAATTTGTATCTCAGATATAACAATATGCAAAAGTACAAAATTTTTTGCTACTTTTAAAATAATACTTATAGCTTTGCGGATTTGTTTTTGGGCTTCCCTTGGTGAAGCGCCTGTCTCGTAAGGCACAAGTTAACAACATCTTATCATCTTCAATGAAAATATTCGAACGACGAATTGCTTTAACAGAGTGGGTGAAACAGGCAAAAAGTGCCGGGAAAAGCATTGGTTTTGTGCCAACGATGGGTGCTTTGCATGCCGGCCATCTTGCGTTGGCAGAGCAGGCAAAGAAAGAAAACGACCTGGTGGTGTGCAGTATTTTTGTGAATCCCATACAGTTTAACAATCCGGAAGACCTGAACAAGTACCCGCGCACACTTGAAACAGACCTTGAGCAACTCCGCTCCATCCGCTGCGATGCCGTTTTTTGCCCCACCGAAAAGGAAATGTACCCCGGTCATGAAACCAAAGTGTATGATTTCGGCCATCTCGACAAGGTGATGGAAGGTCGTTACCGCCAGGGGCACTTCAACGGTGTTGCCATTGTTGTTAAGAAGCTTTTCGACATTGTTGAGCCGCACAGAGCCTACTTTGGTCAGAAGGACTACCAGCAGCTACAGATCATCAAAGCCCTGGTGAGGAAAGAGGCCATGGATGTGGCGGTTGTTTCCTGTTCTACCGTCAGAGAGCCCGACGGGCTGGCCATGAGCAGCCGCAACGCAAGACTTACTCCTTCACAACGCAAGGAGGCCGGGAAGATATACAGGGCATTGCAGGCTGCCCGCGAAATGTACCCGGGGCATGCTGTCAGCACCATCGAAAAGTGGGCCACACAAGAGATCAATGCATCACCGGAACTCGAAACTGAGTATTTCCAGATAGTTGATGCAGAAACTCTTTTGCCGGTCGGGAATGACAGCCCCGGTAATGATCTGGTAGCCTGTGTTGCTGCTTATGCCGGACAGGTGAGGCTGATAGACAATATGAAATTTTATTCGTAACTTTGTATCAAGAAAATATCTGCATTATGCTATTAGAAATAATGAGATCCAAAATTCACAGGGCAGTTGTTACGGCAGCTGAACTGAACTATATTGGAAGCATTACCATTGACGAAGACCTGATGGATGCCTCGGGCATCATAGAGAATGAAAAGGTGCAAGTGGTCAACATCAATAATGGCGAACGGCTTGAAACTTATGTCATCAAAGGCAGACGCGGCAGCGGTGAGGTGTGCCTGAACGGGCCCGCCGCGCGGAAGGTACAGCCCGGTGACATTGTCATCGTTATTGCATACGCATACATGGAAGCAGAAAAAGCCACCTCTTTTGTTCCAACCATTATCTTCCCCGACGCCGGCAACAAAATTTAACCCACAGCTTTGAAGTCAAATATCAGACGGTATGTTAAAGTGCTGATATCCCTTTCACTGGGGCTGTTATTGCTATGGCTGATTATGCGGGGTCAGAACACCGGACTCATCGTGGAAGAGCTGCGCCGGGCAAACTACTGGTGGATCGCCCTCGCAATGCTATGTGCCCTGCTGAGCCACTGGCTACGAGCCATCAGGTGGAACAGGCTGATCCGGACAATGGGCTATAAAACCAGTGCCATGCAGACATTTTATGCGGTCATGACAGGCTATCTGACCAACATGGCTGTGCCCCGCATGGGCGAAATAACCCGCTGCATCACCCTGGGAAAGGCCTCCGGTACACCTTTCAATGCCCTGGCCGGCACCGTGGTGGCTGAACGGGTGTTTGACTTCTTTACCCTCGTTGCCATTGTGTTCCTGACCATTATCCTTCAGTTCAGCTTCCTGAAAAGTTTTATCAACCGCCTGTTCTGGAACCCCCTCATTGAAAAAACCACAGACAACTGGCTGCCTCTGGCAATCATCGCCGTCGTCGTTGCAGTCTTCTTTATTGTCATGATAGTGTTATTGCGAAAAAAACTTGCCAACCCAAGGCAAGGCAGCCTCTTTTATAAAGTGAAAAGACAGTTCAGCGGCTTTCTTAACGGCATCAAAACGATCAAAAGGATGCGCGGGAAAGGATGGTTCATCCTGCACACGGCATTGATATGGGGTCTCTACTACCTCACCGTTTACCTTTGTTTTTTTGCCATCCCGGCCACTTCGCACCTTTCACCCTTTGTAGGGTTTACCCTGCTGGCTGTGGGCAGCCTGGGCATCCTGGCACCCGTGCCCGGCGGAATAGGTACCTACCACTTTCTTACCATCATCACACTGACAGAACTATACAGCATAGCCTCCGAATCAGCCACTTCATACGCCTATATCACGCACGCCAACCAGATTATTGTAAACCTCGTTGCCGGTATTTTCTCCTGGATCATGCTCTCTGTGCAAAACAGAAAAAGCGCGAAGCGCGGAACATAAAAAGCGCGAAGCGCGAAGCTGGAAGCTCGAAGGATTCGCGGAAGATCTGCCACTAACAGCTAAAAGCGAACAGCCAATAGCTAAAAGCCCAAAATAATGAATTACAGCAAACACAAACACTTACAACACAAGATCTTTCAGTTGGAAGAAATGGATCGGCTCAGACGTATGATACACTACCTGCGTTTCACCGAACGCCGGATTGCCTTTACCAATGGCTGTTTCGACATCCTCCACGCAGGCCACGTCGACTATCTGGCCCGCGCTGCCGATGAGGCCGATGTGCTTGTCGTTGGTCTTAACACCAACGACTCGGTGCGGCGCATAAAGGGAAAGCACAGACCTCTCAATGATCAGGGGGCACGTGCAAAATTGCTGGCAGCACTTTCGTTTGTAGATGCGGTGGTGCTTTTTGAAGAAGACACCCCCGCTCAACTCATCAGCACCATCCTGCCCGATGTGCTCATCAAGGGTGATGACTGGCAGGCGGATGACATCGTTGGCGCCGACGTGGTACGTAAAAACGATGGCCGTGTGCTTACCCTGCCTTTGCTTGAGGGATACTCCACAAGCCTTCTCATCAAAAAAATCAAAGAATCACAGTAACAGTCTGAAAAAAAAGCTTTTAAGAAAAAATAACATTGCAACAGTCCTTTTATGACTAATTTCGCATAAGCCCGGATCAATTATTGATGATGACATCCACTAAAACCTCCTGGCACACCTGATAAATAAGACACATGCGCAACATATCCAGAATATATCTTCCCATTGTGCTGGCGTTGGTCCTGGCCGCCGGTTTTGTGCTTGGCCTGCATCTGCGCACGCCAAAAAGCACCACCACAGACAGCCGGTTTTTTTCCATTGGTCTTGACCGCTACAACAAGGTGAATGATGTTATCAACTATATTTATGACTCATACGTTGACACCATTTCACGAGAACAGCTTACCGAGGAAACCATCCGCACCCTGCTTCGAAACCTTGACCCACACTCTTCTTACATCCCGGCATCCAGTTTCCGGCGAGTGAACGACCCGCTTATGGGCAGCTTCGAGGGCATAGGCATTGAGTTCAATATGATCAAAGACACCGTGGTGGTGATTGAGCCCATCGCGGGCGGGCCCAGCGAGAGGGCGGGTCTGATGCCCGGCGACCGCATCGTTATGGTTAACGACACCACCATTGCCGGCATCAATATGTCGACAGGCGATGTGGTGAATAAGCTGATGGGCAAGAAAGGCACCGAGGTAAACATCTCCGTATTCAGGATGGGACTTCCCGACCTTTTGAGTTTTACACTGGTGCGCGACAAAATCCCATCCTACAGCCTTGACATC
>SLDN01000105.1 GCA_007125275.1 Bacteroidales bacterium
CACACGCTCACCATTGATGGCGGCAATGATGCCACCCAACAGCGACTGGGCCACAGCAGGATCGAAGATCACGCTGGCACGCTGCGTCGGCACCATACGCGGGTCAAGCATCTCCCAGGCCTTTTGCGCCGCTTTCGATGCGATCTCATCCAGCGGTTCAAGATCGCCAAAATTGCGCCGGGAAGAAAATTCCCACCCGGTATGACGCTGGTCACCCTTTTCTGCCACCACACTCACGCCTACTGAACAAGCCGAAGCACGGTAACTCTTCAGCATCCCACGTGAATTGGCAATGATCACCTCCGACTCACCCTCGCCGAAAGAGGCACCCGAGCTATGTGTGATGCGCTCATCACCCATTGCCAGTGCTTCAACCTCCAAAGCCATCTCTATCTTCTTGTCCATCGACACCTCAGCGATCGAAGGGTCATACAATCCCTCCACATACGTATGCGGCATCTCTCCGGGCAGAACATTATGCTCGTCAGGCGTGGTAAGCCTGGCAAAGGCAATGGCCCGCTCCAGCGTTTCTGTAAGGGATTTGTCGCTGAAGTCATTGCAATGACTGAAGCCCATGCTGCCATCTACCACGACACGGAAGCCAACACCGCCGGCGGCAGCCTCCTGTATGGTTTCTATGTCTGAATTTCGAACCTGGATGGAAAGGTTTCGGCTGTTTTGAATGTAAACCTCTATTTCGCCGGCACCTAATCGGCGTCCACGGCTGACCAGCCGTCCTGCTAAATCGTGATAATTCATGGTGAATAGTTATTGGTTGCTAATTTCTAATTGCTGGTTTATTATTGCTGGTTAGGCTCTGCTGCCGCCGACGTTGATGCCTCGGATGCGCACCGTTGGCTGTCCGGCCGTCACTTCGGCCATCTGGCCTTTGCCACAGATACCCGGGCCAAAGTCAAGATCATTGCCCACCGCATCGATATTGGAGATCACACCGAGGCACGAGCCAATCAATGTGGCCCCTTTCACGGGCACAGTCTTGCGGCCATTCTCTATCAAGTATGCCTCGCGACAGGTAAAGTTGAACATCCCCGTCACCGGGTTCACACTGCCACCACTCAGGCTCTGCACAAAAAGTCCGCTTTTGGTGTCGGCCAGGATGTCCTCCGGACGATCCTTGCCTGCCTCAATAAAGGTATTGGTCATTCGCGGGATGGGGAGATTCCTGAAGGACTCCCGCCGGCCATTGCCCGTTCTGGGCAAATCAAGCTGCTTCGCACTCAGGATGTCGGTCATGTAACCCTTGAGCACACCTTTGTCAATCAACACATTGCGTTGCGCCTGGGTGCCTTCGTCATCAAAATTGATCGTGCCCCTGAAGTTCGGCAGCGTACCATCGTCAACCATCGTGAACAAATCAGTGGCCACCTTCTCACCCATCTTGCCTGTAAAAGCGCCAATCCCTTTGGCAATGTTGTCGGCCTCGAGCGGATGACCGACTGCCTCGTGGATGAGGACCCCGCCCCAGCCATTCTCCATCACCACATCCATCATACCGGCCGGTGCATCTTCGGCTTCCAGCATCGCGATCGACTCACGCGCCGCCCGCCGGGCAACCGACTCCGGCGTCTCCTTCTCAAAAAGCTCAAAACCACTATGCTCACTGATGCGCTCCCGCGACATATGCCTGTTGGTGCCATCATCACTCATTGTCTGAACAATAAAAAACAGCAACGGAAGCTCATCGCGCAGGTAAACACCCTCGCTGGTAGCCAGCACACGACTGCGCACCTGGTCGTTGTACTCGATCAAAGCCATTTTGATGCGCGGATCATAATCGAGTGCAGCCTGGTTGGCACGCTCCATCATCTCAATGCGCCGGATGTCCTCAACAGCCTCAAGCGGATGGACCACAGTGATGAATGACTCGCGCTCAGCCTCAGCTATGTTCACAGGAGTCGCCGACTTACTATTGCGTGCCACATACGAAGCAACCTCAGCTGCACGCAACAGGTTCTCTTCCGTGATATCCTCAGTGTATGCATATCCGGTCTTGTCGCCCGATATCACACGCACGCCGGCACCCTGGCTGATGCCATACAAACCACTTCTGAAGTTCGACTCCTCCATGATGATCTGCCGACTGTTGCGGCTTTCCAGGTAAACATCGGCAAAATCACCCCCCTGGGCCAAGGCCTTCGCAATAACCCTGTCGAGCGTCGCCTTGTCCATGTCAAGTGCCGGCGCAACAGACCTGTTTGGGCCGCTGCACGAAAACACGGAAGACAATAAAGGAGGTACTGCAACAATCGCCAAACCACCCTTTAAGCCATACTCCAGAAACTTTCGGCGGGGCATCGAACGCCCCGAAAAATGATTGCTGTCCATCTTAAAGTATTATTTTAAATGCATTAATATATGTGAATATTTAGTTATAACCTGGATAATGCGACCCTAAAAGTAGAAATATTTTTTTTAATGCCAACACACGTCTGACATATTAAATGAAATTTTATCTTTGTAGATTAAAGGATTGGATGACTTTCTGCAAAAACCGAAACCAATACAATTAACAAATGAGTAAACTGGATGCCAAGCTATTGATCATTGATGATGATGAAGATGTGTTGTTAGCGGCGAAGCTTTTTTTGAAGCAGCACATCAAATCGGTGCACACCGACTCAAACCCGAACAATTTGCCGATGTTGTTGAAGAACGACAATTATGACATGATCCTTTTGGACATGAATTTTTCGCGTGATGCGACAAGCGGCAAGGAAGGCTTTCATTGGTTGAACAAGATATTGGAGATTGACCCTGCAATTGCCGTGATATTGATCACAGCTTATGGCGATATTGAGCTGGCTGTGCAGGGTGTAAAGGAGGGTGCCACAAACTTCCTGCTCAAACCCTGGGACAATAAAAAACTGCTGGCGACAATATCTACTACCCTTGAGGCTCAGCGTTCCAAAAAGGAATTACAGGACTTACGTTCTAAGCAAAAGTTCCTCATAGAACAAGGCGATCAGCCTTACAGCCAAATTGTTGGTGAATCACAGGGCCTGATGGATGTTTTAAAGACCGTTCAAAAGGTTGCTGTTACAGATGCCAATGTGCTCATACTGGGTGAAAATGGTACGGGCAAGGAGGTGATTGCGCGTGCGCTGCATCGTGCGTCAGTGCGCAAAGACCAGGTGTTTATCAGTGTTGACCTTGGCGCCATCAGCGAGACTTTATTTGAGAGTGAGCTATTCGGATACAAAAAGGGTGCTTTCACGGATGCGAAGGAAGACAGGCCTGGCCGTTTTGAAGCAGCCAACAAGGGCACCATCTTCCTTGATGAGATCGGCAACCTTAGCCTGCCACTGCAGTCGAAGCTGCTGAGCGTAATCCAGAACCGCATGGTGAACCGCCTGGGCTCCGTAAAGGAAATCCCGATCGACGTGCGTTTGGTTTGTGCTACAAATATGCCGCTGTATAAGATGGTTGAAGAGGGGAAGTTCCGCCAGGACCTGCTCTACCGCATCAACACCGTAGAGATCATCTTGCCGCCGCTGCGTGAGAGGTTAGAGGACATCCCATTGCTCGTCAATCATTTTCTTGAGATTTATTGCAAGAAGTACAAGATGCCGAACAAGCGCCTGCACACCCACACCATGAAACGACTGGAAAAGCATCACTGGCCGGGCAACATCCGTGAGCTGCAGCATGCTGTAGAAAGAGCTGTGATAATGAGCGATACAAATATATTGCAGCCCAAC
The DNA here is from genome assembly GCA_007125275.1 of Bacteroidales bacterium. The sequence goes on from SLDN01000105.1 coordinate 3,720, forward strand.
GACTTTTTTCTTTCTCAACAACAAGAGAAAAACAACCAGGTGTTGCCTGAGTCAGCTACCAACCTGGAAGAAACAGAAAAAATGCTGGTAAGAAAGGTGATTGACAAGCATGGCGGCAACATCAGCAAGGCAGCCAAAGAGCTGGGCATCACCCGGGCTTCACTATACAGACGAATAGAAAAGTATGAGCTTTAAAAATTTTCGTCTTAATGTGGTTGGCAGGGTTCTGCTGATTATGATAACGGTGGTGATTTTGCTGTCTATCATTGGGAACTCAGCATTTATCATCAGCTCGGTGATCCTGGTCGTGCTGATCATTCTCCAGATCATGGCCCTGTTGCGTTACGTTGAGCGCACCAACCGCAGGCTGTCCGTATTCTTTGACGCCATCAGACACAGCGACTTCTCTTCTTCATTTTCTGACAAGGGGCTGGGAAAAAGCTTTGACGACCTGAACCAGGCTTTCAATGAAGTGATCAGCGAGTTTCAAAAAACACGTGCCGCCAAAGAAGAGCATTTCAACTATCTGCAAACTGTCCTGCAGCACGTTACCACAGGCATCATCGTCTACAAGAAAGACGGCCGCGTCAGCATGCTGAACAATGCCTTTAAAAGGATGTTCCGAAACAGCAACCTGAGGTTTATCAGTGACCTGGAAAAAATTGATCAAAACCTGGCAGAACTTCTGCAAAACATCAAAGCCGGCGACAGCGAGCTGATCAAGGTCTTTTATGACAACGAACTGCTGCAGCTTTCCGTTAAAGCCACCGAGTTCCGGATGCAGGGCGAGGACTTCGTGCTGGTTTCCTTGCAAAACATCCATACTGAACTGGAAGCCAAAGAGATGGACTCGTGGCAAAAGCTCATACGGGTGCTCACCCATGAGATCATGAACTCCATTACACCCATCGTTTCGCTGTCATCGACCGTCAAAGACCTGCTCATTGATGAAGACACTGTTAAGCTTAAGCAGGAAATTGACGAGGATGATGTGGAGAGTGCCCAGAGCGCACTGAACACCATTGAAAGGCGCAGCCAGAGCCTGCTGAATTTCGTGCAGGTGTACCGCAATCTCACCCGCATTCCCAAGCCCAACTTCAGGCACTTCCCCATCCAGGACTTGTTTGACAATGTGGAGCAGTTGCTGCTTCCCAAGATCAAAGAACAGAATATTAATTTCCGCTACAAGATCGTACCCCCTAAACATACACTCACCGCAGACCCCGACCTTATTGAACAGGTGCTTATTAATTTGGTGATCAACTCCATACACGCAGTTCGGGAAGTAGAGAACCCAAAAATACTCGTGCTGGCAACCGCCGAAGGCATCAACCACGTCAACATTTCAGTGAGTGACAATGGGTATGGCATCAAGCCCGACAACCTGGAGCAGATCTTCGTGCCCTTCTTTACTTCCAAAAAAGAAGGCTCAGGCATTGGCCTCAGCCTCGCTCGTGAGATTATGCGCCTCCATAAAGGCACTATTACAGTTAAATCCAAGCCCAACATCGAAACCCGCTTCACCCTGCATTTCTGAGCCGCCTAATTCTCTGACACAACAACATCACTGTTCGCATTCGTACGATTGCTGTCATATAGCGTACATAGTATGCCAGATGCAGGCATGCCGTTTGCACCTGCATACCCGTTTATTATCAGCACCTTATGATTGATGGCATATTTTTGGAACGCTGTTAAAAAACTTTGCTTGTTAAAGCTGGCTAAAGGCTTTATGCTTGTCAGGCATTTAAAAAAACAAAAAAAATGAAACATTTCCCAAAGCTTATTGTCATCAGTTGTTTGCTTTTGTCTTCTGTGATTTCTTCTGCCCAGCATTTATGGAGTCTTGAGCGTTGCATCAATTACGCCCTTGAGAACAACCTGGATGTCCGCAGACAACGTTTGCAGGAGGATCGTGCCCGGCACGACGTCACGCAAAGCTATGCCTACCTGGCGCCGACAATTGATGCAAACAGCCGGTTGGGCTTTAATTTCGGCCGGAGCATAGACGTGGTAACCAACGAGTTCTTCACTGAACGCATCGCATCGCAAGTCCTCTCAGCAAACGGGAACCTGCGGCTCTTTGCCGGCTTTCGTACGATCAACAATATAAGGTACAACCTGGCGCGACAAACGGCTTTTAAATATGACACCGAAAAGCTTGAAAACGACCTTATCCTCACCATTGCCAATGCCTATTTACAGATCCTGTATTTTGAGGATATGCTTGACGTGGCTTCTCAGCAGCTGGAGATCAGTCGTCAGCAGGTCAACCGCACACGCATTTTGCTGGAAGGAGGCACGGTGTCACGGCGCGACCTTCTGGAGATGGAAGCCGTAGCTGCCGAGCAGGAAGCAATTTTTACAAACATCCAAAACAACCTGAACCTCTCTTATCTCGAACTCATCCATCTTTTAGAGCTGGATCCGAAAATGGATTTTGCAGTCGAACGTCCATCCATGGAAGTAGCAGAAATACAAGTTATAGTAGACCCTGCCAACGTTCTTGAGAAAGCCGGCAATGCGGAACCATCACTCACGGCGGCGCGGCAAAGGATCACGATGGCTGAAAGAAACCTGTCCATCATAAACGGCGAAAGAATTCCCACGCTGAGCCTGAACACCAGCATCGGCTCCAGATACTCTGAAGCCTTTACAAGAGTGGTAAATGACAACCGGCAAAGCACATCCACGGCATTGCATCACCAGGGTCATAAACCGGCAACCCCTGTTAAAACCGACGAAGAGCCCATGGTTGAGACCATCCCCTACCGTGAGCAGATCACTGACAACTATGCCAGGTCAGCCTTTCTTACAATAAACATCCCGATTTTCAACAGTTTCCAAACGCGCACCAGGATACAACACGCACGCATTGACCTCGACCAGGCCCGCATCAATTACGAACAAACGAGAAACAACCTCAGCCGCATCATCCACCAGGCTCACGCTGACGCACTGGCTGCCTACCAGGACCATAACAGCAACAGCAAGGCACTGGAGGCCAGCAGGGAATCCTTCGCTTATGCAGAAGAAGGCTTTACACTGGGCAGGGTCAGCACCCTCGAATACAATGAAGCCAAGGCACGCCTCCACCGTGCCGAGGTGAATGTGCTTCAATCAATGTATGAGTTTGTTTTCAAGGTGAAAATCCTGGAATTCTACCAGGGAGACGGCTTCCGGTTGTAAAGGGTTTATTCAGTGAGGAAAAACAAGGCCTCCTTCACAAAGGCATCCGGTTTTTCGGCGTGCAGCCAATGGCTCGCCCCCTCAATGGTTCTTAAGGTCGCCTGCGGAAACAATTCTCGTATGGCCGGAAAATGTTCATCCTTCACATAGTCAGACGCACCGCCACGCAAAAACAATACGGGCTTATCGTAAGGCTGTATTGACTCAATGCCCCGGAAAACCTCCGGCATATTGTCCCTGATCGCTTCCAGGTTCATCCGCCATCCCAGGTTGGCACGGTCTTTCCAATAAAGATTTTTTTGGAGAAACATACGCAGTCGATCGTTGGAAATGATAGACCCCATCGCTTCGAGGGCGTCCTGCCTGCTGTCGAACTGCTTCAGGTCCAGCCTGAGCAAGCTGCCGATAATTGTTTTGTGCATCTCCCCATGACTGCTCGGCAGCGGGCCGATGTCGGCCACCAGCAGCTTGTTGACCCTTTCGGGATAGTCAAAGGCAAACTGCATCACCGTCTTACCTCCCATCGAATGCCCCACAAGGGACGTCTTTTCAAAACCCCTTTCGTCCAGAAACTCCAGCAGGTCATCCACCATGGCTTCATAATTATGGATGGCGCTGTGTCCTGAGCGGCCGTGGTTGCGCTGATCCGGCACAAACACGTGGAAGTCCTCTTCCGCAATGCGCCGCGCAATCGACACCCAGTTGTCAGACATTCCAAACAGCCCATGCAGGATCAACAGTGGTTGATGACCTTCTTGTCCGTATTCCCGATAAAAAAGATTCATACGCTATTATAAACTTGGCTGTTGCATTTTAACAATGGCTTTGCAAAACATTGCGCACCTGCAAATGCGATTAGCGACCATAGGTTTGGGTGATCTTCAGCAGGTCTTTTGAATGCACTTCGGTGAGCTGGTCCTTTTTGTAGCGCCACTTCCAGTATCCGGGCGACTTTCCGGGGAAGTTCATCCGGGCTTCAGAGCCAAGGCGGAGGATGTCCTGCATAGGGGCTATGGCAATATTCGATACCGTTGACCAGGCCAGGCGGATGAACGACCAGGCAGGGTCATTGTCGTCAAAGCAGAAATAGTTGCGCACGTTTTGCTTGTCCTGCTCAGAACTGTCGACATACCAGCCCAGCGTGGTGTTGTTGTCGTGCGTTCCGGTATACACCACACTGTTCTTATTGTAAGTATGTGGGATAAACTCGTTCTCTTCACCGGAGTCGAAGGCAAACTGCAGTATCTTCATCCCGGGCATTCCAAATGCTTCGCGCATCTCCTCCACATCGGGTGTGATGACACCAAGGTTTTCAGCGATGATGGGCTTTTCTCCCAGTGCGCCATACACTGCTTTGAGCATCGCCGTGCCCGGGGCATCGACCCACTCACCTTTGATGGCCGTTGTTTCGCTGTAGGGCACCGACCAGTAGGCTGCCAGGCCGCGGAAATGGTCGATCCGCAATATGTCATATAGCAGGAAGTTGGCCCTGATGCGATCGATCCACCAACGGAATCCGTGCTCTTGAAGATAATTCCAGTCATAGATCGGATTGCCCCACAGCTGGCCGGTCTCACTGAAGTAATCAGGCGGCACACCGGCCACCGTCCGCGGCGTCATGGACTCGTCGAAGTCGAAAATCTCAGGATTGGCCCAGGCATCGGCACTGTCAAACGCCACATACAATGGCAGGTCACCAATGATCTTGATGTTATGTGCATTGGCATAAGCTTTAAGCTCCAGCCATTGATGGTAGAAGATAAATTGCAGGAAGCGGTAATAGTCTATCTCCTTGGCCAGGTACTCGCTATAACGTTTCATGGCATCCGGCTCACGCATCTTGATCTGCTCGCTCCACTCCTGCCAGGGCCTGCCCTGGTGGTGATCTTTCAAGGCCATAAAGATGGCGTAGTCTTCGAGCCATAAGCTGTTGGCCGTGCAAAAGGTTTCAAACGGTTGCTTTAGCTCTTTGTCATTGCTTTTCCGGAAGCGGTCAAAAGCCTTTCCAAGCAGCTTGTATTTGTAGTGAAAAACCTTGCCGTAATCCACGTTATCGTCCGGGAAGTGTTCGTCTTCAGGCAATTCCTCTTC
>SLDN01000127.1 GCA_007125275.1 Bacteroidales bacterium
ACTTTTCCACGAAAGGTCGCGTCGCGATCGGGCATACACCCAGCTATGGATGACCTGACTTAAGGTTGAACCATGCGACGTGCGATGATAGTAATAATCAATGTTTTTTGGAATGCTTTCTGAATCAAAATCATACCTGAGCTTGTCAAAAATCGCTGTCAGTTCTTCACAAGAAAACAGATAAAACAACATCAACACGTCGGCTTGCTTGCTGGCCTTATAATAATTGGGAGAGTCTTCTTCGCTTTCCAGAATACGGTCAAGACGGATGGCTTTTCCGTATTTTTCATGGTAATGCTTCCAGTCGAGTTCCTTCAAAGCCTCATAACCTTCAAACTGCGAGATGATATCGTTATCGTGAAACGGCACAAACATCTTCTGCGTCATAGCTTCCCACTTTGTCTTATCTGCGGCTGTCAAACCAATTTTTTCAGCGAGTTTATCACAACAAGCCTCATCAAAAAGTTTTAACAACTCCATGGCTTTTTGAATGACCCACACAGCCATAACGTTGGTATAAGCGTTGTTGTTCAGACCGGGCTCTTCCGCATCGGGATAATGGGTGTGGTATTCGTCCGGCCCCATTACCCTATGAATTTCATAACGTCCACTCTTCGGGTTAAAATGCGCCATATCAGACCAGAAGAGTGCCGTTGCAAGGATAATTTCTGCACCACAGGTATGCAGAAAGTCCATATCGCCGGTCGCCTGGTAATAATGCCACACGTTATAGGCGACAGCCACATTGATATGGTATTGCAGATGGGATACATCGGGCAACCAGCGGCCTGATTTGGGGTTCAGGTGAATTTTCTGGGTCTCTTCCCTCCCATTGCTGCCACTCTGCCAGGGAAACAAGGCGCCGCGGTAACCATAAGCTTTGGCAAGCTCATAAGCTTCAGGCAGGCGACGGTAGCGATAAAGCAACAGAGAGCGTGATAGCTGGGGGAAGTGCAGATCAAGAAAGGGTTGAATATACAATTCGTCCCAGAAAATATGCCCCCGATAGCCTTCGCCGTGCCAGCCCCTGGCCGGCACACCAATGTCATAATCCATGCTGTTTTTGGATACCGTCTGGTATAAATGAAATATATGCAACCGGATCAACCGCTGGTCGGTATCTGAAGAATCTACCAGCATGTCGTTGTAATCCCAAATCTGCTGCCATGCCATCTTTTGCCTCCTTACCAGTGAAGCAAAACTTGTTATGCGCTGAAGCTTGTTTTTTGCCTCTGTGAGCGGATCGCTGATGGCAAAATCACGCGAGGTGAATAGCACTACCAGCTTTTCAATGCGGACAGGCTCCAGCTTGTTGCACTGCAGATGAAAATCACCGGCTATGAAACCCTTTTCGCTGATCAGCTTCTGCGGCAGGTCTTGTTCTTCTTCATGTATGATGATTGAAGTCCTTGCAGCCTGCGTCATCCGGATGTCTGACTGTTTGGTGCGCGCCGACAGATAAATGCTTTTATCATTGATCTCTCCTTTGTCATAAACCTCCAGATGATCCTGGTTCAGGTCGCTATACCTCGCCACATTGTTGTTGATAATATTTCCGTCAATTCCTGAGCGGATAATCATACTGCCAGACCAATTTTCAGGGATCAGCGTCCATTCAATGCCTGCCACATGGTAATCATCCATGCTCACAAAGCGTCTGCTGATGATGGTGGTGATGTTTCCGTGCTTATCCTCAAAGCGCATTTTGCGTTCAAGAAGCCCTTCGCGCATATTAAGCTCTGTGACATAATCCAGCATTTCCACATCTTCAATGCTGAACCATGCTTTGTTTCCTATCCTGAAGGTCAGATAAAGCCAATTGGGCCAGTTCACAAGGTCTTCATTCTCGATGATCTTGTCCTGTACCTTCGATTTCATCCGGTTGTAGCCACCGGCGAGGTATGTACCCGGGTAGTTATGGGCATTGTCTTTTTCCTGTTCAAGTGCACCCCGGGCAACAAAGTAACCATTGCCCAAAGCACACAAAGCTTCTTGTGTTGGATGTTCATTTGGCTCCCAATTGGGGAATTTTATTTTCCAGTTGCTCATGGTTTTTTTCGGTTCAGGGTTGCTGATTACTGATTACTGGTTACTGGTTACTGGTTACTGGTTACTGGTTACTGGTTATTGATTATTGACATTGCAGAGTCTCTGCAACGGCCGATTGTTTATATGCATTACATATCAGGCATTGAGGATGAGATGATTCGTTCAAAGAATTTCCTGACCTGATACACATTTTTCAGGCTGTAGGCTGCGGCGGTCTGCTGGCCGTGGTTCTCAACCAGGATACCGATGCCTTTGTCTTTGATGGCTTCGAAGGCGTCTTCGTCGGTGACATCATCACCGATGAATATGGGGATGGTTTGTTCATCTTTATTAATACCGAGGGCCTCCAATATCCACAACACTGCTTTGCCTTTATGCCAGTCGATATCGGGTTTGATTTCCACCACCATCTTGCCTTCGCCCTTTTTGTGACCTTTGTGCTTTTCAAGCATCTCATCCACCACATCAAACACAAGCGGCACATCCTTCTCATCAGCATTTCGATAGTGCACGGCGATGGCATGGCGTTTGCGGTCGAGCTGCACACCTTTGGCCTTTTCCGGAAAAATTTCGTGCAGCTCCTGCTCAATATTATCGAGTGATGCGATGATCTTTTCCGAATCCTCGTGCTCCATAAACAGGCCATCAGGACCGGAGGTGATGTAGCCATGGCTGCCGGAGTAGATGATGTTATCCAGCTTGATAAACTGCTGCACATCTTCCTTATCGCGTCCGGTAACTACTGCCACCGTAAATTTATCTGCCAGATCAAAGAGCGTTTTGCGCATTTCATCTGACAGGACGGCGTCTTCGGGGCGTTGCACAATGGGTGTAAGGGTGCCATCGTAGTCAAGAAAGAAAGCCGGTCTTTTATGTTTCAGTTTCTGAAAAATATCTGATTCTTTTGAGAAAACCATGGGCATTGATGCCTGGAAATATTTTTTCATTTCTTCATTGCCGTCCAGGTCAAGCTCATCAAAGTTATTGATGCAGATGTCGGCACCGTTATCTTTCAGTTCCTGTGCATTATCGAAGCGACTCACGCCAACCACCATTCCAAAAAAGCCGGCTTGTCCGGCCTGCACGCCGGAAATGGCATCTTCGAACACGATGCTTCGTTCCGGCAGAGCGTCAAGCTCTTCGGCTGCCTCCAGAAAGATGTCGGGCTGCGGCTTACCTTTCAGTCCACGTTGTTCGGATACCAATCCATCCACTCTTACATCAAAAAGATCGGCAATGCCAGCTTGTTCGATGATCATCTTGCAGTTTTTGCTGGACGACACGATGGCTGTTTTCATGCCCTGCTCACGCCAGCGCCGGATGTTGGCAACGGCATCTTCGTACACCTCTGCCCCATCCTTTGCCACCAGTTTGCGGAACAGCTCATTCTTTCGATTCCCCAGTCCGCAAACCGTATGTGCATCAGGCGGGTCATCCTTATCACCATAAGGCAATTGCACATCGCGGGCATTAAGGAAGCTTTTTATCCCTTCGTAGCGTGGTTTGCCATCCAGGTAAGCGGCATAATCGCTTTCAGACATGCCTGCAGTGTTTTCGATGGTCTTATCTGCATCTGCTTGGTCACTCTCTGTCTTATTAAAGAACTCATCAAACAGCCGTTTCCAGGCTTTCTGGTGCAAGTATCGGGTTTGAGTAACTACCCCATCAAGGTCAAAGATAAGGGCATCAATGCTGGGTTGTTTTTTCATTTTCTTCTCCATTTCGCTAAATATACGAAATTTTCAGGAAACGGAACCGGATACTTTCTATAAACCGCATTCACTAACCCATCCGTAGCTTTTCAAGCATCCTTAAAGGAATGACAATTAATCCAGGATCGTTTTGAATGAAATACTTCAGCTCCTGAACGGCCTTTTCCAGCATGTATATATTAATGAGATCGCGCACCGGCTCAATATTTTCGGGGATTATCTGACCCGGGGCAGCGGCTTCGGCATAGGCCTTCACAAACACTTTCGACACGTTACGATACCACTGATCGAGCAATGGACGCAGGTAGTTATCATCAATAGGTACAAACTCCTTGCGCAACGCGTATCCTTTATGGATGGCAAAGTGGAAGGAGCTGAGCATAGAGGCAACGTCCCTGAGTGGGCTGTGTTTGATCTTGCGCACACTGAAACTGCTTTCCAATTCGCCTTCAAAATTCAGGACCACAAAATCGTTACCGGTAAACAATACCTTGTCGAGCTTGTAGTTACCGTGCAATCGGCATTTGATGGCCGCCAGTTTGCCCGACTCCAGCACCTGTCGCACAAAATTCAAATAATCATTGCTATGCTGCATCATTGTCTGCAACAGCTCATTGTGCGGCTCCGGGACTTGTCCGGTCATTCCCTTTATCGTGCGGAACGATTTCATGATATATGTACGGAAAGCCTGGTAAAGCGATTTCTGGTATAATACAGAGAATTTTTCCGGTGCAAAGGCAGGTAAGTCATTGATGGAAGCCAGCGAAAGGTGCATCTCTGCAGTTCTAATGGCCAGCTTCTCAACCATATCCAGAAAGAAAGGTCCAATCAGCTCATCCAGATCGATGTCATCAAAATGACTGGTTTTGAGTATCTCCTCTTTCTCGGAAAGCACTTTATCAAAGAAAGACTCAATGGATGTCTGTGTCATCTGCCATGCAGTGCCCACATTGGGAATGAACTCCATCAGTATGGCCATCGAGGTTGTTTCGAGGTGTGGATTGTGATAATCAATACGACCCATATAACGGGGAATGTTATCAAAGCTGGTTTTGCGTTTCAGTTGCTTAATCACCTCTACATCAGGGTTCTCACCTTCCTGGGGCGTACGATACATCTTCAGAAAGAATTTATCGCCATATACAATGGATGAATTGGTGTGCTTGGAAGCGATCATGTGCGGCAAAACAGATGGGGATGCTTCCAGCAGTTTCCTAAACTTGTTTCCGGATTTTCCTTCAATGAAACCGTGTATGCCTTTGAGCCTGGCTCGCCGACGCAAGAGGTCGAACAGTGCTTCGTTCAGCGACTTGTCGGCGGCGCCATCGTAAATTACACCCTGTTCTCCATCTATCAGCACAGGGGATATCACCGCGCGCGGATGAGCCGCCCGGATCTCGGCTGCTTTGGTGTTTAGGGCCACCGACAGCGGCATCTGGTAAATATCATTGGTGGCATCAATGATATCAAGCTGCACCAGAAAAAGGAAAGGGGTCAGCTTCTTCCCGCTTACGGGGATCGCATCAAGGATGTTCACATTGCGAAGCTTTCTTGCATCACCACGAAACCATTGGATATGCAGCAAATGCTTGTATAGTCTCTCCTTGATCTCCAATTGCAGGGCAATGTCCATCTTTTGCCATGCTTCTTCTGATATTTCTATGGGGTATTTGCTTGGTTCTGTGCTTACTGCTTCATCTTTCCCTGCTTTTTTCAGTTCAAACCAGAAATAGTTTTTAAACTGCATGGCAAATGGCCAGGGTTCTTCGGAAACCGCAGGAAAGCGGTTACGACTAAACGCTTCGATGGGGGTTGATCCGGCATATTCGGACAGGTCAAGTTCCACGTGCTGTGAGTAGCGTGACAGGTTCACTACCACCAGGATGGTTTCTTCCTCGTATTCCCTGACAAAAGCCAGTATTTTCGGGTTGCTGGTATTGACAAACTTGATGGATCCACGTCCAAATGCTTTATATTGAGCTCTCTTGGCAATTACGCGCCGCTGCCACCACAAGAAGGATGACGGGTTTTTCTCGTGGTTTTCGACATTCACCGTCGTGTAGTGATAGTAATAATCTATGACTACCGGAAGAAAGAGCCTTTGTGGATCGGCATCTGAAAAGCCGGCATTCTTGTCGGGCGACCACTGCATCGGTGGGCGCACGCCGTCGCGATCGCCGAGGTAGTAGTTGTCGCCCATCCCGATCTCATCACCATAATAGATGATAGGGGTTCCGGGCATCGAAAGCAAGAGGATGTTGAGCAATTCTATGCTTCTTGTATCACCGTTCAGAAGGGGAAACAGGCGCCGCCTGATACCTACATTAACCCGCTTACGCGGATCGAGTGCAAAGGCACGGTACATGTATTCGCGCTCTTCGTCTGAAACCATTTCGAGTGTGAGCTCATCATGGTTGCGCAAAAAGATGGCCCATTGGCAGTTATCAGGGATGTCGGGGGTTTGCTCCAGAATGTCAACGACCGGAAAGCGGTCTTCCATCCGCAAAGCCATATAGAGGCGTGGCATCAACGGGAAGTGGAAGGCCATGTGGCACTCATCGCCATCACCAAAATACTTACTGGCATCGCCGGGCCACTGGTTCGCTTCGGCCAGCAACAACCTGTCGTCATATTTCTCATCTACGTATTTGCGGAGCTTTTTAAGATATTCGTGGGTCTCCGGCAGATTTTCACAATTGGTGCCTTCGGCTTCATAAAGGTAGGGCACGGCATCCAGGCGGAAGCCATCCACCCCGATGTCGAACCAGAAATCAAGTACCTTGTAAATCTCCTGCTGCATCCTTGGACTCTCAAAGTTGAGATCAGGCTGGTGCGAATAGAAACGGTGCCAGTAGTAAGCGCCTGCAACGTGGTCATATGTCCAGTTAGAAACTTCAAAATCCTGGAAGATGATGCGTGCATCGGCATATTTGTCGGGGGTGTCACTCCACACATAAAAGTCGCGGTAAATACTGCCTGGTTTGGCTTTTCGTGCCCGTTGAAACCATTTGTGCGCTGTAGAAGTATGGTTCAGCACAAGCTCTGTGATGATGCGCAAACCTCTGTTATGCGCTTCCTTGACAAAACGCCTGAAGTCTGCCAGCGTCCCATAATCCGGGTGGATATCACGAAAATCAGCAATGTCGTAGCCGCCATCTTTCAGTGGCGACGGATAGAAAGGCAGCAGCCATATCGTATTAACACCAAGGCTTTTGATATAGTCAAGCTTTAATATCAAACCCTTGAAGTCCCCGATACCATCATCATTGCTATCGAAAAATGAGCGGACATGCACCTGATAAATAATTGCGTCCTTATACCATAAGGGGTTTGCCGGAAAATTCATAACAAGTTTTTGATTATAATTATCAGTTTATAAGCGAAAATAAGAAAATACAAGGGAATAAACGCATTTATTGATGTAATTAATTATTTTTGTAGAAATGGAACCCATTAAACACATACTTGAAAGAGTCAACCATGTGCTCTCCTACCCCTTGTTGGAAATGGGTGAATCTGCCATTACTACCTGGCTCCTGTTCTATGTCACAATCGGAATTTTTTTGGTTTTCTTCCTTACGATCAGATTGAGTAAGTTCCTGGTGAACCACATATTGGTGCGTTACACCAGTGAAATTGGCATCAGGCAAGCTATTGGAGGTATTGTCAGGTATGTTTTGATCTTCATTGGCTTGCTAATCATATTGCAAACGGCCGGCATAAACCTCAGCTCATTGACGGTTTTAGCAGGAGCACTCGGCATTGGTATCGGTTTTGGTTTGCAGCACATCACAAACAATTTTGTGAGCGGGATCATCATATTGTTTGAGCGGCCCATCAAAGTGGGTGACCGGATAGAGATTGGCGAGACACACGGCAAGGTTGCCAGTATATCGGCAAGGGCCACCACCATCATCACCAATGACAATGTTTCTATTATCGTGCCCAACTCTGAATTCATGCAGAGCAAGGTGATCAACTGGAGCCACAATGATTACAGGGTAAGGTTCAGAATCCCGGTTGACGTAGCCTATGGCAGCGATGTTGACAAGGTCATTAGCCTGCTCAAGGAAGTAGGTTCTGAAGACCCAGATGTATTGGCAGCCCCTCCACCGGCGGTCCGGTTAAAGAAGTTTGGGGATAACGGCATCCATTTTGAGTTGCTTTTATGGACCATCAACGCCATTCATAACAGGGGGCGTTTTACCAGCGGTATCAATGTGCGCATCATCAAAAAATTCAACAAACATGGCATTGTGATCCCATTCCCACAGCGTGATGTGTACATCAAAGAAGGACCAAGTATCGATTGACAATTGCCGATTTTCGACTCTTAATTTGTGATGCCCATGGCAGGTTTTTTTTATTTACAGACAAGGCATGCCTTGTCTCAACGAAATACTAGCAAATGAAAATTCCAAAAAAGAGAGATAACGATTATTCAAACGAGGCGCTCAATGCGCGCTTGCGTTTTCTGTCAAAACATGCAGGGTATAAGCTAAATTACCTGGGCAGTTCTGAGATAGATCCCGGACTAACCAGGGGCAACATTGAAAACATCATAGGTTTTGCGCAAGTCCCGGTAGGACTGATTGGTCCTTTGAAGATCAACGGTGAGCATGCAAAAGGGGAGTTTTTAGTCCCGATGAGCACTACTGAGGGTGCACTTATCTCCTCATACAACCGGGGTGCCCGGGCGGTATCATTGTCGGGTGGTGTTAATGTTATCATCAACAAAGACAGCATACAGCGTGCGCCGTATTTTGTTTTAGAGGATGTGTTTAAGGCCGGGGAGTTTGTTCAGTGGCTCGCAAACAATTTTGAAAGGGTTAAAAAGGTAGCTGAAAGCACCACATCCCATGGCAAGCTGGTTGGCTATGATACTTTCATACAGGGAAGGATCGTTTATGTCCGTTTTTCCTATTCAACCGGCGATGCGATGGGGATGAACATGGTCACCAGGGCAACGCAGGAGGCCTGCAAATACATAGGTCAGCAGGTCCCGCTCAAAGGTTTTGCCATTGAGAGCAATATGGCGGTTGA
>SLDN01000068.1 GCA_007125275.1 Bacteroidales bacterium
CAGCAGCGGCTTCCTGGAGTCCATTGGCAACCAGGTGCATAATTTTTTCACATCCTATTTGTTTGGCTTCCTGTTGCTGGCTGCCAATATTTTTTACTGGGGCATGGCTGACCTTTTCAGACCGAAGGCCCGGCGCAAGGGAGAGTTTGTAAACCAGGCAGTGCTGATCGGAGTCAATGCCTCGCTGATTGTCATTTTTCTTTCATTTGTGATCGGCTATGTGATCGGACTGCAATCATCCGGGCAGCTGCGTAGCTTCGGCGCCAATATATTTGTCGTTGACCTGGTCGTATACAGCATCATGGGGCAGATGGGGCCGCTGATCACTGCCATCCTGGTTGCCGGCCGGAGCGCCTCCGCCATAGCCGCCGAAATCGCTACCATGAAGGTGACAGCAGAGCTTGACGCGCTGAAGACCATGGGGCTGAACCCCAACCGCTTTGTTGTCGTGCCCAAGCTTTATGCCTGCATGCTTACAATGCCTTTCCTCATTGTGCTGGCAAATGTGGCAGGGATCACAGGTGGCGGCTTGGCTGCCTGGCAGTATCTTGACATTACACCGGAGATTTTCACCAACAGGATGGCAAATATCATGCTTTCAAAAGACCTGTATACCGCACTGGTGAAAAGCCAGGTGTATGCAGCGATTATTGTGCTGACCGGCAGTTTTTATGGTTTCCGTGTTGACAGGGGTGCCGAAGGCGTCGGTAAAGTGACCACCGTAGCCGTAGTGGTCGCCATTACGCTGGTGATACTCGCTGACAGCATCCTTGGTGTCATCTTCTATACCTGATAAGCGATGGAAAAAGAAAAAGTGATAGAGGTAAAGGACCTGTATGCCGCCTTTGATGATAATGTGGTTTTGTCAGGCGTGTCCTTCGCTGCCTATAAGGGAGAGGTGACGGTCGTATTAGGGGGCAGTGGCTCCGGAAAGACTACGGTGCTGAAGCATTTGCTCAGCTTGTACCCCATAGCCGGCGGCAGCATAAATATCCTGGGTAAGGATCTCGCCAGTCTGAGAGAGGTGGAGCAGGTTGAACTATACCATCAAATGGGAGTGCTCTATCAAAGCGGCGCATTGCTGAACTCTCTTACCGTTGCCGAGAATGTGGCACTTCCGCTTACTCAGCATACCAAGCTGCCCGATGACCTGATCAGCGAGGTTGTCAATATGAAACTGGGTCTGGTGCAACTCTCACATGCCTACCATCTGTATCCGTCGCAGCTCAGCGGCGGGATGCTGAAAAGGGCAGCCCTGGCTCGTGCCATTGTGATGGATCCGCCATTGCTGTTTTGCGATGAGCCCGGTGCCGGCCTCGATCCCGTATCACTGGAGTCGCTCGACAGACTGATTCTGAATCTGAAAACAAAACTGGGGATGTCGATCGTGATGGTAACCCATGAAGTGGCCAGCATCATGCGTGTGGCCAACAGGATCGTATTTCTGGACCAGGGTAAGGTGGTTTTCGAAGGATCCCTTGACGAGGCCCTGGAGTCATCAGACCCTACGGTAAAGGCATTCTTTACGGTGCAAAAATCAAACTGACGAGGATGGCTTTGTATCTGTGCTCTCACAGTCTTCCGGCATCCCCGAAGCGCAGGCACAAGGGCGTGGCTTGCCCGAATCCGGATCGTAAGTGCTGCTGCAGGACTTGGTGAATGTCTCACCGGGCTTCAGAAACATCTTGATGGCGATGCCGCCAATGGCAATAGCCAGTAATATGATTGCAAGAAAAACTACTTCCATAACGCTTTAAATAAAAATTTCCTCATTATTTTAACAATCAGCCCGGCTTAATGTTTAACCGGATTGTTGCCTGAAACAGGCCATTATAATACCGGCAGCCATCGCCGCATTCAGTGATTCGGCCCCCGCTTTGCCATCCTCCTCCGTTACACCCCTTGGAATCATCACTTTACGATTTACAAATGATGCAACTTCCCTTGAGATGCCTTGTGATTCGTTGCCGATGATCAGCACGCCGGGCAATACCAATTCATTGCTGAACAAGCTTTTGCCTTCAAGAAAGGCACCGTAAACAGGAATTCCGGCAGGGATGCGCTCAAGAATGCCGGCCAGTGCTGCATAATGCACCTTCAACCGGATGAATGAACCCATCGTGGCTTGTATCACCTTGGGGTTGTAAATATCGGCAGTGTCGGGCGAACAGATGATGTGCCGTATGCCAAACCAGTCGGCCGTGCGGATGATGGTGCCCATGTTGCCGGGGTCCTGCAGCTTGTCGAGCATCAACACGATATCCTTGTCAAAACGGATGTCCTGTAATTCGTGCACAGGCTTCCGCAATACGGCCAATGCTTTATTGGGTGTTTTTAGGTTGCTGATCCGTTCCAGCTGTTTTGGACTTACCTCGCAGCAGGGATCAGGAATTTTCGTCTTATGTTGGTCAAACCATTCAGGCAGGGCGCACAGCATCTCAATATGAAAGTCGCTTGCCAGTAATTCAGAAACGATCTTCTCTCCCTCTGCAACAAAGGTATTGTGAGCATCACGAAACTTTTTCAGCTGCAAGGACTGTATGTGCTTGATCTGCGCCGTGGTTATCTTCATGTGGTTATATTTTGGTTTGACAGGTCAAGCCCTGTGACAGGTCAAGCCCTGTGACAGGTCAAGCCCTGTGACAGGTCAAGCTCTGTCATTACACAATTCCGAACAAGAGGCTTTATCGGCCATCGGCAATCGAAAATTGTCAATCGACGATTTGTGTATAAAAAAACCTGTGACATTAGAGGCACAGGTTTTCCTTATAACGTTTAAGCGGATTATTCGCCTACGACTTCAAATTTCAGATCAATGCGCACTTCTTTGTGCAGGTTGATTTTGGCGGTATAAACGCCCAGTTCCTTGATGGTGTCGCCGTCAACCAGGATTTTCCTGCGGTCGATTTCCAGATCGTACTGGTTTTTGATGGCTTCAGCGATTTGCAGGGCATTTACTGACCCGAATATCTTGCCTGATGTGCCAACTTTTGCTCCGATCCTCACTTCGATGTCCTGAAGTTTCTCGGCCAGTTTTTCAGCTTCTTTCCTGATCTTTTCTTCTTTGAAAGCGCGCTGCCTGAGCGTCTCAGCCAGTTGTTTCTTTGCAGAAGGAAGTGCTAAAATGGCAAGGCCTTTTGGGATGAGAAAATTGTTGGCGTAGCCTTCTTTGACTGTTACCAGGTCGTCTTTGAATCCCAGGTTGGGAACATCTTGTTTCAAAATTATTTCCATTGTTTTACCTCCCTATTTTAAAAGATCCGCTACATAAGGCATAATGGCGAGGTGTCTGGCACGTTTGATTGCCCTGGCCACTTTGCGTTGATATTTTATTGATGTGCCGGTAATCCTTCTCGGAAGGATTTTTCCCTGTTCGTTCACAAACTTCAGCAGGAAGTTAGCGTCTTTGTAGTCAATGTATTTGATGCCGGCTTTTTTGAAGCGGCAATATTTTTTCTTCTTGATGTCTACCGCGATGGGCGCCAGATATCTTATTTCTGAGTTTTGTTGTGTTGCCATAAGTCAATGTCTTATTTGGTCTCTACCTGTTTTACTTTTTCTGTTTCTTCCGGAGCTTCTTTTGCCCTGCGTCTTTTCTCGTTGTAAGCAACGGCGTGCTTGTCGAGCGACATGGTGAGGAAACGGATCACCCTTTCGTCACGTTTCAGTTCAACTTCGTAGTCGCGCATGATCTGCGGCTCTGCTTTGAACTCAATCAGGTGATAGAAGCCTGTTGATTTTTTCTGGATGGGGTAGGCCATCTTGCGCAGGCCCCAATTGTCTTCGTAAACAATCTCAGCCCCTTTGTTTTTCAGGTAGTCCCGAAACTTACTTACCGCTTCCTTCATCTGTTCATCAGACAAAACGGGAGTCATAATGAAAACGGTTTCATACTGTCTTAGCATTTTTTCGAGTTTAATGTGTTTGTAATGATTGAATTAATGAGGTGCAAAAGTAATACTTTTTTTTTAAAATAAGACCACTGGCGGAAATTATTAAGAATGTAAAAATGCAAAAGCATTATTACATAGCGCCTTATCCGAATTTTGTAAATCAGAATGTTAGCCTATATGGATTGAATGACAAAGCCTCCGGTTTTTTCTCAATAAGAAGGAAGCCACAAGCTTTAAGAAAGCAAAAGCAATTACACCAGATCAAAGCGGTCGAGGTTCATCACCTTTTCCCAGGTGGCGACGAAGTCTTTGACAAACTTTTCGTGGCCGTCGGCACTGGCGTAAACCTCTGCCAGTGCGCGGAGCTCTGAGTTGGAACCAAAGAGCAGGTCAATGCGGGTTCCTTTCCACTTCAGCTCGCCTGTTTTGCGGTCGCGGCCTTCAAACACATCACTGTCTGCGGATGTGGGCTTCCAGGCTGTACCCATGTCGAGCAGGTTCACAAAGAAATCATTGGTAAGAACCCCAGGTTTATCTGTGAAGACACCCAGTTGGGAATGATCCCAGTTGGCATTTAGCACGCGCATGCCACCCACCAGCACCGTCATCTCCGGTGCCGTCAGTGTTAGCAGCTGTGCTTTGTCAATCAGCATCTCTTCGGTGGATATGGTGTATTTGGTTTTTTCGTAATTGCGGAAGCCATCGGCGGCCGGTTCAAGCACTTCAAAGGATTCCACTTCGGTTTCTTCCTGAGAGGCATCCATGCGACCCGGCGTAAAAGGAACCTTGATGTCAAAGCCGGCCTCTTGGGCTGCTTTCTCCACACCGGCACAACCGGCAAGGACGATCAGGTCGGCGAGGGAGACCTTTTTGTCACCAGGCTGGGCGTCATTAAAGGCTGCGTGTATTCCTGCGAGCATATCCAGTACTTTGGATAGCTGTTGAGGGTTGTTTACCTCCCAGTCTTTCTGCGGACTCAAACGTATGCGTGCCCCATTGGCGCCGCCCCGCTTGTCGGAGCCCCTGAAGGTAGAGGCCGAAGCCCAGGCCGCTGACACCAGCTCAGCCACCGATAGTCCGGCATCCAGGATGGTCGCTTTCAGTTGGGCTATGTCTTTTTCGTCAACCAGCTCATGGTTCACAGCAGGGATTGGATCCTGCCATATCAGCACTTCAGCAGGCACCTCCGGCCCTAGATAACGTGCTTTTGGGCCCATATCACGGTGGGTGAGTTTAAACCATGCGCGGGCAAAGACATCCGCCAGCTCGTCGGGGTTCTCATAAAAGCGTCTTGAAATCTTTTCGTATGCAGGATCGACACGCATGGATAAGTCGGTAGTAAGCATGGTTGGCCGATGCTTTTTTGACGGGTCGTGAGCGTCAGGAACATCAGCCGGTGCATCTTTGGCTATCCATTGGTAGGCGCCGGCAGGGCTTTTTGTCAGCTCCCATTCATTTTCAAAAAGATTTTTGAAATACAGATTACTCCATTTCGTTGGGGTCTGTGACCACGTAACTTCAGGTCCGCCGGTGATGGTGTCAGGCCCTTTGCCTGTTCCGTGTTTACTTTTCCAGCCAAGTCCCTGTTCTTCATGGCCTGAAGCTTCAGGTTCTGGTCCAAGCAACGCCGGATCTCCAGCTCCGTGGCATTTGCCGAAGGTGTGACCGCCGGCAATGAGCGCGACCGTCTCTTCATCGTTCATGGCCATGCGGGCAAAGGTTTCGCGGATGTCTTTGGCGGCTGCAAGAGGGTCTGGCTTGCCACCGGGCCCTTCGGGGTTCACATAGATCAGCCCCATCTGCACGGCGGCCAGGGGGTTTTCCAGGTCGCGCTTACCGGAGTAGCGCTTTTTGTCGTCGAGCCAGGTAGTTTCGGAGCCCCAGTAAACGTCTTCCTCGGGTTCCCAGACATCCTCACGACCGCCGGCAAAGCCAAAAGTTTTGAAGCCCATGGACTCCAGGGCGACGTTCCCGGTAAGGATCATCAGGTCAGCCCAGGATATCTTCCGGCCATACTTTTGTTTTATGGGCCACAGCAGTCTGCGGGCCTTGTCGAGGTTCACATTGTCCGGCCAGCTGTTGAGCGGCGGGAAACGCAGCTGTCCGCCGCCTGCGCCGCCACGGCCATCGCCGGTTCGGTAGGTGCCGGCACTGTGCCATGCCATCCTGATGAATAAGCCACCGTAGTGACCAAAATCGGCCGGCCACCACTCCTGTGAGTCAGTCATCAACTTGTGAAGATCCTCTTTTACTGCTTTAAGATCAAGACCCTTAAACGCTTCCGCATAGTTGAAGTCCTCATCCATCGGGTCAGATAAAGGAGAGTGCTGACGCAATATGTTCAATTTTAAACGCTTTGGCCACCAGTCCTGGATATTGGTGCCGCCACCGCCTGCACTTCGTTTGCCGGTGGCTCCTGTCACCGGACATCTACTCGTATTTTCTGATTCTTTGTTCATGTTTTTATGTTTAAAGTTTTTATTTCGGTATACATTATATTTCGGTGCACAGGTCAAGCCCTGTGTTTACTGTCAAAAATCAGCCTGCAATCATCATCCATCTTCACATCTTCACATCTTCACATCTTCATTGCACATTTCTTCTGAGTTCATTGTTTACAAATATAATCAAATTATTTTTGCGGGTATACATATTCATTCTTTTGAATACGTTACGATGCGATAGTAATCAACAGGATAGATCCCAACGGAGGTCAGTAGCTGCCGAAGGGTGAATTTCACATTGAGTTGTTTTACTTCGCCGAACTGATCGAGGTCGAAGGTGATGAATTTTTCTCTCATAGACCTGTTGCGCCAGTGTGCTTTGAACGTGTCATAATGCCAGTGTTCAAGGTCAGCAATCATCTCCGGGTCGTCCCACAGCTGCATCACAAGTTGACCATTTTCAGAAAGACGGATCTCTGCGTTGTCATAGACCCTATGGTGGTATTTCCCGATATAGGCCTCACGAGGAAGGCTGGGTGTGGTATTGTGGGTACGCCGGGCTTCGATCTCTGCCCGTCGCTCCATCAGCGCATCTTTATCCTCGACGTAATGATCAAAGTAGTGTGCGTGCCAGTCTTTCTCCCTTTCGATCCCAAGCATGGCATCCAGGATGTAGTTCATCGCGGCGGGTCTGAAGTTGCAAAACAGGTTACTGGCCACGATGACGCCGAGGTTTTTTTCAGGAACAAGCACCAGGAAGGAGGTCATGCCATCAGTGGCGCCGCTGTGCTGCGCTGTCCTGATGCCTTCATAATAGCGCAGGCCCCATCCAAAGCCATAGCTGGTGATCTTGTCGGTGAAGGGATCGTCAAGATTGATCGTCTGGCGTGGCTGAAAAATATCTTTCATTGAGCTTTCGCTGATGAGGCGATTTCCTTTGTAAACGCCCGGGGTGTCGAGTTGCAGCATCATCCATTTGGCTATGTCGCTTACGGAGGCATTAACAGAGGCGGCAGGGCCTGCATTATCGAAGTTTCGCCGTGGGATGACCTGCACCTCTCCCCCGATCTCCTGGTGTGGCCAGGCAGCGTTGTCTTTTTCAGAGATGGCGTTGATAGAAGTGCTGGCACTCTCCATCCCGAGAGGCATAAACAGACGTTCGGCCATAAACTCTTCCCATGGCATTCCGGAAACGGCCTCCAGCAACTGACCTGCCACCATATACATCATATTGCTGTAAACGTAGCCTGAGCGAAAGGGAGCTTCCAGTTCCTGGTGTTTGAGGAACCCCATGATGGTTTCCGGGTCACGACCGGGCATAAAGCGCAGCCGGTTGCCTGTCATGCGGCCAAGGCCTACCCTGTGCGCCAGCAGGTCGCTGATTGTAACCTGGTCGGTCACCCAGGGGTCGATGAGCTCAAACCATGGCAAATGATCGCGCACCCTGTCATCCCAGTTCAGCTTGTCTTCATCAACCAGCATAGCCAGCGCGGTGGCAGTCATCGCTTTGGTAAGCGATGCCATACCGAAGATGGTGTTTTCGTTCACCGGCTCATCACTGCCCAGCTTGCGCACTCCGAAGCCGCGGGCATAAACCATCTCGCCGTTATGAACAACGGCAACGGCCATTCCCGGTATGCCCCAGTCTGTCATCCCGCGCTCCATAAAAGCGGGCAGACCGGCCAGTTTGTCATTGGCGTTTGGGGTGTTTGCGCCGACTTCAATGTCTAACAAGATGAAGACCGGGAGCAGGAGGAAAATCAAAGATGCATTTATGGCTTTTGGATGCGGCATGACAATCAGATTTCATGTTGATAAAAAATCTTCAACAAATTTACAGGATAAATTCCAACCTGCATGCAGACCGATAAAAAACCACTGTTATTTTATGTGAGAAATCAGGATGAGAAAAATCAGTTGGCGCCCGCTGGGGTTGAAAACATTTTTTTTTGGGAAATGATACAGGGGTAGTTGATAACAACCTGATTTTCAAAAGAAAGGGGAGATCATTAGAATCTGTGTTGGTATCTGAGCACTGCGTGAAACTCGTTGTATTCTCTTCCACCTTCCTGGCCGGGACGGCTTGCTAATCCGCGCAGGCTGAGGCGAAGCGGGTTGCCATTCTGGAAGCGGTAGGAAGCCGACAGGTTGACCGAGAATTGCTGTGACCACTGCTCTACCACGTAGTCTCCGTCAAGGAAGTCATTGCCGTCGTATGCAATGCTGTGTGCGCTGTAGCGTTGCCTGCCCATTGTTTTGGGATCGATGTAATCCGGATCGTCAACGATTCTGACAAACTCAATCCCATTGCGCGACCACCCGAGGTTAAGGCTGGTGGTCAGTTTTCTGTCAAGGAATGCGTAACCGCCCGACACATTGACTGCATTGCCGATGGCGCTGGAGGTTTCTGTGTTGTTGTGCATCAGGTTTCCGGCA